>CALFMQ010000222.1 GCA_937879825.1 uncultured Phycisphaerales bacterium | reverse complement strand
CACAACACATCCGTCGGATTGAACGCCCCGAGCAACCCGTCGAACGCGCCGTCTTCCGGCCACCCCATCGTCGACAACGGCCACAACGCCGACGAGAACCAGGTGTCCAGCACATCGGGGTCACGAACAAATCCGTTGCACTCGTGTTCGATCAGAATGCCCTTGGATTCATCAGCCGTAGCAACAGAAATCGTTGTGTCGCGCTTGAACCCATTGTTGAATTCAAGGAATGTCGGGACGAAGGGGACGCCAGTTTCCGTGTCGACGAATCGCAGAACGGCGGAGTCATCCGTACCGTTAATCATGTCTTCAGTAGCCATGTCGAAACACTGATCGATTGTGTGAAATGCGTTCGTCGATTCTTGACCCTTGCAGATTTTGCTCCACACCGGAATCCGGTGCCCCCACCACAACTGCCGGCTGATGCACCAGTCCCGCAGGTTGTCGTGCCAGGTCTCGTAGGTTTTCGCATACCGCGCCGGATAGAAGCGAAGCCCGCCGTCCCCCTCGACGCCCTTCTGCGCCTGGTGCGTGTCCGTCGACCGCTGATCGCTCGCCAGCGCCCTCTGGGCAAAGCCCCGCAGCCGATCATCCGTCACCTTCACATACCACTGGTCGCTCAGATACGGCTCGATCGCCACATGCGAGCGGTACGAGTGCCCCACCGAGTGCCGGTGGGGTCGCACATCCTCCACCAGCCCCCGCGCCTTGAACTCCATCACCACCTTCTTGCGCGCCTCCTCGCGGCTCAAGCCCACGAAAATGTGCGCATCCCCCACATCCTCCCACCCATGCTTATCCGAGATCGAGGCGTCATCCGCCATCACATTGATCTTCGCAAGCCCGTGCCGCTGCCCGATCTCGTAGTCGTTCGGATCGTGCGCCGGCGTCACCTTCAAAAACCCCGTCGCGAACTTCGCCTTCGCGTCGCCGCTCTCCGGGTCCGCCATCACCACATAATCGTCCGTGATGATCGGGATCACCCGCCCCACCAGCGGCAACTCCACAAACAACCCCTCCCCCCCCGTCAGCGCCCCCGCCCGCGCATCCTTCGGGTTGATCGCCACCGCCGTATCGCCCAGATACGTCTCCGGCCGCGTCGTCGCGACCGTGATCCACGCCCGCTCATCGCCGCCGTGCGCATCATCTCTCGGGATGTCCGGATAGCCCAAAGCCGCCAGTTCCGACCATGTCACCGGCTGCGTCTGGCCATCCTTCGTCTTACGCACCAGCGGGTACCGCAGGTAATAGAAGTTCCCGTCAACCTCCCTCATCTCCACTTCGTCATCCGCAAGCGCCGTCCGCGTCACCGGGTCCCAGTTCACCAACCGCTTCCCGCGATAGATCAGCCCATCGCGGAACAGCCGGAAGAACGCCTCGCGCACCGCCCGCGCGCAGGTCTCGTCCATCGTGAACCGCTGCCGTTCCCAGTCGCACGAACACCCCATCGCCTCCAGTTGGTTCGTGATCGCGCGCTCGTACTCATCCTTCCACGCCTGCACCAAACCCACGAACTGCTCGCGCCCGTTCGCCCCCTCCGCCTCCATCTTCTTGTAATCCGCCAGCGCCTTCTTCCCCTCCGCCTTCAATCGCTTGTCCACCACCGTCTGCGTCGCGATCCCCGCGTGGTCCGTCCCCGGCATCCAGAGAGTCTCAAACCCCATCATCCGGTGCGCCCGAATCAGCACATCCTGAATCGTGTTGTTCAGCGCATGCCCCAGGTGCAGCGCCGCCGTCACATTGGGCGGCGGAATCACGATCGAATACGACTTCCCCGCCCCTTCATGAACCCGCGCCGGGTCCGCGTGGAAAGCGTTGGCCTCAAGCCACTTCTCGCGGATGCGTGGCTCCTGCTGCGATGGCTGATAAGTCCGGTCAAGCACGGAAAGGTCCTCGGAACAAATGATCCAGATAGCCCGTATCGGGCGGAATCCCGCGGTTATGGGAAACTCGCCTCCAGAGGCCAGTGTACCGGGGTCGATAAAGTGAGGTCATGACCGCCGCCACATCCAACTCAAACCGCCGCTTCGCCGCCTTCGCGCTCATCATCGGCGCCATCCTCTTCCTCGCCGCGGGCGGCTACGGGCTCATGCTCTTCCTCTCCCACACACCCGAGCAGGCCGACGCCGAGCCCATCAAGCCCACGCAGGCCGCCGTCTCGCAGCGATCCGCGGAAGTCAAAGCCGCGATCGATCAGGCGCGCAACCTCATCGCCAACATGCAGACCACGCAGGCCGAGCAGTTCCTCCGCGACACCGTCGCCAAGTACCAAATAGATCAGGAACTCCGCCTCCTCTTCGCGCAGGTCCTCCAGGAGCAAGGCAACCCGGCCGAGGCCCTCGCCCAGTACGAGGCCGCCATCACCATCGGCCCCGACCACGCCGAGTACCGCTTCGCCGCCGGCCTGCTCTCCGACGAACTGGGACACATCGAAGACGCCGAAGCGCACCTCCGCGCCGCCCAGTCCCTCGACCTCTCCAACCCCAAGTTCCCGCTCTACCTCGCAGCCATCGAGACCAAACTCGGCAAGCGCGACCAGGCACGCGAGGCCTACACCCGCGCCGCCAAACTCGACGACTCCCTCGCTATCGCGTGGGGCGGCCTCGCCCAGATCGCCCTCGACGAGAACCACGCCGAGTCCGCGCTCGAACGCGCCCGCAAAGCGCGCAACCTCGAACCCGAGCGCGTCGCGTGGCGCATCCTCGAAGCCCGCGCGCTCCGCCGGCTCTCCAAACCCGCCGAGGCCGTCCAGGTCCTCTACGGCATCCCCGAAGCCGCCCGCCTCCGCGACGGCGTCGTCCTCACCGAAATCGCCACCGCCCTCGCCATGATGCAGCGCGCCCCCGAGGCCGACGCCATCTTCGACCAGGCCGTCAACGCCAACCCGCGCGACGCCGGCGTCCACGCCGCCGCCGCTTCGTGGTACCTCCGCTACTCCAAACTCGAAGCCGCCGAGGCCCACGCCAGGCAGGCCAAGTCGCTCGGCTCGTCCGAGGCCGACGACATCCTCGCCCACATCGCCAAAGCGCGCGCCGCGCAGAACAATCCCGGTCAATAACGCGCTCCGCGAGGGCTATACTGCCCCCCCGATGTCCGGAACGCTGCGCATCAACGAGATCTTCCATTCGATTCAGGGCGAGTCCACATACGCCGGCTCGCCGTGCGTCTTCGTGCGCCTCACCGGGTGCCACCTCCGCTGCGCCTACTGCGACACCGAGTACGCCTTCAAAGAAGGCAAGTCACAGCCCATCGACGACATCGTCACGCGGGTCCTCGCCTACAACTGCGGCCTCGTCGAGATCACCGGAGGCGAACCCCTCCTCCAGCCGCGCGTCTTCGACCTCATGCGCACGCTCTGCGACGCCGGCAAAACCGTCCTCGTCGAAACCTCCGGCGCCTGCGATATCGACGGTGGCGGAAAGTGTGACCCGCGCGTCATCCGCATCATGGACCTCAAGACCCCCGGCTCGGGCGAGTCCGCCCGGAATGATCTCGCCAACATCGCCCGCCTCCGCCCCCGCGACGAGGTCAAGTTCGTCATCTGTGATCGCGCCGATTACGAATGGGCCCGGTCGATGATCCGCACGCACGCGCTCGATCAGAAGGTCAACGCCATCCTCATGAGCGCCGTCTTCGAGCAGCCCGCCGGCCTCGAAATCCTTGGCAGCAAGGGCCTGCCGATGCGCGACCTCGCCGAGTGCATCCTCGCCGACGGCCTCCCCGTCCGCATGCAGACCCAACTCCACAAGTTCATCTGGGAGCCGCAGACCCGCGGCGTATGATCCACACACCCATGCGCGTCCGACTCGTCAAATCGTTCGACTTCGAAGCCGCACACTGGCTCCCGTGCTTCCCAGAGGGCCACAAGTGCCGGCGCATGCACGGTCATTCCTTCAAGGTCGATGTCATCGTCGAGGGCGAAGTCCCCGAAAACAAGGGCTACCTCGTCGATTACGGCGACATCAAACGCGCCGTCGA
>CALFMQ010000221.1 GCA_937879825.1 uncultured Phycisphaerales bacterium | reverse complement strand
GCGACCTCCACCGCCTTCTTCCAGTGCGCCCGGTTCCCCGTCTTCTCGAACTCCACCAGGTGAAACGCCAACTCCGACCCGAGGTGCCCGTTGATCGCGATCAACCCCTCGCTGTGCGCCTCGAGAATCTCCCGGTCCATCCGCGGCTTGTAATAGAACCCCGTCCTGAAACTCTCGCTGCTCAGGAACAACAGGTTCTCCCAGCCCCTGTTGTTCTCCGCGAGCAGCACCAGGTGGAACCCGCCGTCCATCACCCCCGTGTGCGTCCGGTCACGCCGATCCCCCGGCGCGACATACGCCTCGATCCCGAGAATCGGCTTGATCCCCGCGTCCTTCGCCTTGCGATAAAAACTCATCGCCCCGAACAGGTTGCCGTGGTCCGTCACAGCGACCGAGTCCATCCCCAGTTCCTTCACCCGCGCGATCAACCGGTCCAATCGGTTCCCGCCGTCCAAGAGCGAGTACTCCGAGTGCAGGTGCAGGTGGACGAATCCACCCTCCTTGGCCTTCTCCAGCCCCAGATGTGGTGTTTCCATCGCCATATCCAGCAATCCATTGCGCTAGGGGCAGCCCAAACGCCGCCACCACGCAGCATATCCCCCCCGTCAATCCCCCCGTCTGAAATGTCAGCTTCCCCACCCCCTACCATCATCTGTAGATGGACAACTTCACCTCTCAGACATTCCACGCCGCCACCGAGACCGCCCGCGTCAGAATCGGCCGCCTCCCCCTCTGGCAACGACTCCTCGCTTGGGTCTTCTTCATCGCCCTTGTCGGCCTCGGGGTCATCCTCCTGGCCACCAGTCTCTTCGTGGGCGGAGTCGTCGTCCTCGTCATCGCCGCCGTCATCGCCATCCGTTCACTCTGGCGACGCATCACCGGCCAGCGCGACGACCCCGACCGCGAGAATGTCCGCGTCATCGTGAGGCGATAGATCCATGGGGCGCGATCCGTCCAAACACACGCCCGCCTGCCCGAAATGCGGCCTCAAGGAAGTCGAACCCGCCCCCGGCCCCGGAAACATCGCGCGCGGGCTCTTCAACTTCATCACCATCATGCTCGCCGCCACCGACGCCGCTCCCATGCGCTGGCGATGCAAACGCGACGGCCACGAGTTCAGCGCCCGCGGCTCAAAGGTCGAACAACCCTGACCACCCCCATCCAAATCGGTGCATCCCGATCCCGTCGCTCGTACTGCAGATATAGTGGTCTTTATTTCACGCAATATGTATCAGGCCACGCCGCCGCGGCTCCTCTACCGAGCCCGGCGCCCTCCGCCGGCATCCCCCAACCCCGCATCGGAGTCAACCAATGTCCCCCGGTTCAAAACTGGCCATCGCCCTCGCCTGCCTCGGGTCCGCACCGCTCGCAGCCGCACGCCCCTGGATCGACTGGACCGAGCCCTCGGTCGGCGTGTCCATCGCCGCCGACCCCGACAACAACGCGTACACCGTCAACTCAACCATGGCGCCCGGCGGCGATCTCACACTCACCAAGCACGCCCCCGACGGCCAGATCCTCTGGACCGTCTCCCATGACCAGACCGACAACACCAAATGGGAAGCCGCAACCTGGGTCGCCACCGACCACGCCGGCGATGTGATCGTCACCGGATCGCTCATGTCCGGCTTCTCGAATCCGGTCAACGCCGCCAGCATCGTCATGAAGTTCGATGCAAACGGCGCACTCCTCTGGCGATCGGTCTTCGAGTCATCGTTCGACGGATCATCCACCCGCAAGTGCGTCATCGATGACCTCAACAACATCTATGTCCTCGGGCTCGGCGTCGGACCCAACGGCCTCGTCACCAGAGTCAAGAAGTTCGCGCCCGACGGGTCCGCCCTGTGGTCATACTTCGATAGCGACGGCATCGGTGCGCCCGTGAATCTCAAACTCACGCCCGACAATCAACTCCTGATCACCGGGCGCGGAATCACCGGCGCGATCAACGGCTACGCCAGGATCACGCTCGACGGCAACGAAGTGTGGAGTCTCGCCGGAGTCCCAAGCTTCACCGTCGGAGACGCCGCCGGAGACGAAGCGGGCAACACCTACATCGTCCACCACAGCGCTGCCGGCAACGGCCCAAGCGTCCTCAAGAAACTCGATCCGCTCGGCCAGCCCATCTGGGAAACGACACACCCCTTCGCCGGCTCGAGAGTCGAAGCCACGCCCGAGGGAGACGCCATCGTCGCCGGCTTCCCGAACACCGGCACCGCGGGCGCCGCGTTCATCAAGGTCAGCCAGGACGGCGATTTGCTCTGGGAGCAACTCGACGCCGACGGGCCACTCCTGCTCCTGCTCCACGCTTATCTTCTCATCGACGCGCAGGGCGACGCCTACCTCGCCGCCGGAACACTCTTCGACATGGCCGTATGCCGCGTCAGCGCCGACGGCTCATCCACCTGGGTGCAGACCACACCCGGCGGCTACGCCCGCGGCATGGCACTGTCCGCCGATCAGCACAGCATGTTCCTGGTCGGCGGCAACACCGTCCGCATCGGAATCCGATGCCCGGGCGACGCCAACCTCGACGACGCGATCGATGTCAACGACCTCAACACCGTCCTCGCTTCATGGGGCACCGGCGGCCCGGCCGGCGACCTCAACCACTCCGGCACCGTCGATGTGAATGATCTCAACCTCGTGCTCGCCAACTGGAACAACAACTGCAACTAGCCAGCGTCACGCCCAACCCGCACCGAGCCCCAACCGACTCCCCCGTCCCCGCGGGGGAGTCGATGTTGGTTGACATCCGAAATCATTTGCTCCTTCCGCCGCGCAGATCAGGAAAGCAAGGAACGGGAAAAATGGGGGCAGCCCCCAGCGGCAATCGGCGCTCCCTCCCCCGCTGCCAGCGGGGGAGGTGCCGAACGCAGTGAGGCGGAGGGGGGAATCGACTTCACTGCTCACAAACTCCGTGGCAATTGCTTGCGAGCACGAAGCGCAAGCGAGTGCCCCGTTCGGCGCAGGACTTTGTTTGACTCACAAATCTCACGGATGACCGATGATTGACTCCTCCCACATCCCCCTGATCTCCCGCGTCACCGCCCCCGGCATCCCGCTCCCGATCGCCTTGTCCTCGATGCGCACCACCGGCAGCACCCCCCACGACGAGTTCGTCAGAAACACCTCGTCCGCGTCCAGCACATCCGTGATCGACATCATCCGCGCCTCCACGCCCATCCGCTTCTCCTGCGCGAACGAAATCACCGACCCCCGCGTGATGCCCGGCAGCACCGGGCTCGGCACAGCATCCGCGTGCTCCTCACCCCGCGCGATCGGCGTCACGAGCCGCCCGCCCACCACCGCGAACAGGTTCGACACGCACCCCCCCGCGATATGGTTCGTCACCTGCAGCACAATCGCCTCGGCGGCGTGCTTCGCCGCCGCCACGCGCAGCTCATTCAGCCGCGCCCAGTAGTTCAGCGTCTTGTGACCCGCAAACGGATCCAGCGGGTTCGCCCGGAACCGCGCGATCGTCACGCCCACCCCCTGCCCGAACATCGCTGGCGGGTACGCCGGCGCAGCCTGCGCCACGATCATCACGGTGGGATCTACCAATGGGGGGGGCGCGCCCTCGCCCCGAGACAACATATTGAGATCGCCCCCCGTCACCGTCAGCCGCACCCGCGCCCGCCCGCCGCCCTTCGTCAGCCCCGACTCGCTCGCTACATGCTCGCACGCTTCCCGCAGCGCCCCCACCCGCAGGTCCTCCGACAGCCCCAGCCCCCGCGCCGAGTCCCGCAGCCGCGCCATATGCCGATCCGCGTTCTGGACACCACTTCCGGTGGCCAGCATCGTCTCGAACAGCCCCACCCCGTGCTGAAACCCGGCATCGAACGCGCTCACCCGCGCCTCTTCCCGCCCCACGAACTTCCCGTTGATCCAGACTGTTTCAGGCATGCCGGGAGTGTACGGCTTGCCACCATTTCCCCTTGAGGGAGAGGGTGATCGCGAACATGAGGGAGCGATCGGGCGAGGGGTCTCAAAGCCCGATGGCCCTTTCCGTCCCAATAACCAACAAATCTCCAGTTTTTGCCCTCTGCCGCATTGTCTATGCACCAAATGCATGATATTCTTATGCGTGATGTGCATAGTGCCGACCATCATTCCGATGCCGGTATCCTCCTCGTCCCATGATGAAGTACGAGATCGAGGCGGATGTCTTCCCCCTCCTCGCCGCCCATCCGCCCCTCGAGCGGGCCTTCACGGACTTCCTCGCCCGCGTCCGGGTTTCGCCGCAGGCGATGATCCGCGAGACGGAGTTCATGTATCAGGCCGGCACCTCCGACCGCCGCAGGGTCTGGCTCACCGCGCCCGCCGAGCCGCACGAACTGCTCGTCATCATCAAACTCGACCGCAACATCCCCCGTTTCTGGATCGTCACCTGCGAGGTCCTCGATCCCAATCAATGACAGGAGCCGCCGCATGAGCGCCCTCCCCACCCAACCCGCCCCGAGTTCCTCCGGCGATCACATCACCATCACCGCCGAGGA
>CALFMQ010000220.1 GCA_937879825.1 uncultured Phycisphaerales bacterium | reverse complement strand
AGGTGCGGTGAGCGATCACGCTCGCGCGGCGATGGCGTCGACGAGTGCCGCGAGGGCGCGGGGTTCCTGCAAGAGGAAGAGCGAGGGTTCGATCAGTTCGAGTTCGGAGATGCGCTGCGCGCCGGTGTCGTCGGGCATGAGGTCGAGGCGGGCGTAGAGCAGGCCGGATGCGCTGAAGGGGAGCGCGGCGAGGACGCGGTTGAACAAGGCGCGCTCGGCGTCGGTGACGGGGAGTGAGTCGGAAACTGACTCGTCCTGGCCGGCGAAGCGGGGGTTCTTGCGGATGGCGTGTGTTACCCCCCCATTCCCATCGTTCGCGATCCACATGACGGAGCGCTCTCCGGCGGTATCGACGGAGCGCATGTAGGGCTGGAGCATGGCGTCGGCGGCTTGTGTGCGTTCATCGAGGAAGCGCTGGGCGTCGTCGGACTGATCGAGGGAGAAGCGGCGTGTGTTGAATGAGGCTGCGGAGATGCAGGGCTTGATTACGGCGTCGGTCCAACTCCGGGTGCGCATGATGTCGGCGAAGGAAACCGTTTCGCCCCGGTTGACGAACTCGGTGGGGACGATGGGGAGGGCGGCGCGCTGCAGGTCGCGGAGGTAGTGCTTGTGGATGTTCCACTTCACGACGGGCGCGGGATTGAGGAGGGTGGATTGTGCTGCGCAGGTGTTGATCCACGCGAGGAAGGCGCCGGGGTCGTGGTAGTAGTTCCACGATGAGCGGATGATGCAGAGGTCAAAGTCGGTTGGGTCGTGACTCTTGGGAGATTTGCGGGGGGCGGGGGGGGCGGGGGGGGCGGGGGAGGCGTCCCACGCGAGCATCTGGGCTTCGGCGCCGGCGGCGCGGAGGGCGTCGAGGAGGAGCGCTTCGTCGGGGTCGGGCTCGGGGAGCGATTCGCAGGTGATGATGGCGATGCGCTTGGGGCGCATGGCTCAGGCGGGCTCGGCGCGGCGCATCCACTCGAACTCGAGGGGTTCGAGTTCGCGGACGAGTTTGGTGCGTTCATCGCCGAGTTTGGCGCACTTGCGGGCGTCGGCCCAGACATCGGGGTCGGCCATGGACTTGTCGATCTCGGCGATGCGGTTCTCGATCTGCTCGATGCGCTTCTCGAGTTGTGAGGTATTCATGCGCTCGAACTCCGAAGACCCCGCGCCCCCGCCACTCCCCGCGTTCGGTTTGTTCGGCTTGGGCTTCTGTTTCTGTTGTGCTTCGCGTTCGGCCTGTTCCTTGGCGGCGCGTTCGTCGGCGGCTTGTCTGGCTTTGGATTGATCTTCGGCGCGTTTGCGATCGCGGGCGCGTTCGAGTTCGCGGTCGTGCCACTGCGTGTAGTTGCCGAGGAAGATTTCGGCGTTGCCGTTGCCGTCCATGACGAGGAGGTGGTTGCAGCAGGCGTCGATGAGCGCGCGGTCGTGGGAGATGAGGATGAGGGTGCCGTCGAAGGCGTTGGTGCGCTTGTTCTCGTCGACGGACTCGAAGGAGTCGGCTTTCTTGGGCAGCGCGAGGGCTTCTTCGAGTCGTTCGGAGGATGAGATATCGAGGTGGTTGGTGGGTTCGTCGAGGACGAGGACATTCTTGGCGGATGCGAGCAGCCCCGCGAGGACGGCGCGGGAGCGCTCGCCTCCCGAGAGGACGCCGAGTTCCTTTTCTTGTTCGGAGCCGGAGAAGAGGAAGGCGCCGGCGAGGTTGCGGGCCTGTTGCTCGGAGAGCATCTGGCCGGGGTTTTCTTCGATGATGACCTTCTGGAGGTATCGGAAGACATTGAGGGAGTGATCGAGGCCTTCGTGGGTCTGCTTGTAGTGGCCCACGACCACATTGGAGCCGAGGCGCACGGTGCCGGCGTCGGGTTTGGTTTCGCCCAGGACGCAGCGGACGAGTGTGGACTTGCCCGCGCCGTTAGGGCCGATGATTCCCCAACGCTCGCCGCGTGCGATGGTGATGTCGAGATCGTGGAAGAGGACCTTGGTGGTGCCGTCGTCGTTGGGGTAGGACTTACTGAGGCCGCGTGCGACGGCGACGATCTCTCCCGAGCGTTCGGCGCGGGGGAACTCGAAGTCGAGGTTGGAGAGTTCGACGGGGCGCTCCAGCGCATCGTCGACGCGGGCGCGCTGGAGGCGCGACTCGCGGCCCTTGGCTTGTTTGGCGCGCTGGCCGGCGCGGTACTTATCGATGAAGGCCTGTTCCTGACGCCACTTGGTCTGCTGGGACTCCCAGGCGCGGAGCTGGACCTCGCGGCGTTCGGCGCGGAGTTCGCGGAACTTGGCGTAGTTGCCGGGGTAGTCGATGAGGCGGCCCTGCTCGACCTCAACGATGCGCGTGACGACATTGTCGAGGAGGCGGCGGTCGTGGGAGACGAGGAGGACGGCGCCGCGGAAGTCGTTCTTGAGGAAGTCTTCGAGCCAGAGTCGCCCGGCGATATCGAGGTGATTCGTGGGTTCGTCGAGGAGGAGGATGTCGGGCGACTCAAGAAGCAACTTGGCGAGCGCGAGGCGGCCCTTCTGGCCGCCGGAGAGGTCTTTGACCTTGATGGAGAACTGCGCATCGGTGAAGCCGAGGCCGTGGAGGGTTTCGTCGATCTTGTGATCGATGGCGTAGCCGCCGGCGGCTTCGATCTTGCGTTCGAGTTCTTCCTGTTTGCGGAGGAGTTTGTCGAGTTGCGCGTCGGATGCCTCGGCCATCTGGTCGTAGACGGCGTGGAGTTGCTGGTGGAGGGAGTGGAGTTCGGCGAAGGCACCCTCGGCGGCGTCGCGGAGGGTTTCCTCGCGGTTGAGGTTGGGGTCCTGGTGGAGGTAGCCGGCGCGGCAGCCGCGTTGGACGACGACCTCGCCCGCGTCGGGCTTGAGGAGGCCGGTGAGGGCTTTCATGAGGGTGGACTTGCCCTGGCCGTTGCGTCCGACGAGGCCGACGCGTTCGCCGGACTCGATGGACAGCGAGACGCCATCGAGGATGATGTCGGTGCCGAAGGCGTGCTTGAGGTTGGTTGCGGCGAGGAGTGGCATTGGGGCGGGGATTGTAGGGTGATGGGGAAGAGGATTCCGGGGGGGGCGGGTGGGGTGTAGGGTGGTGGGATGGGACCGTGGGAGCGATGGTGGAAGCGGAGCGGGTGGGCGCTGACGCTGCGCATCGGGGCTGTCGTGGTCCTTGCCTACATCCTCTATGGGTACGCGGTGTCTGCCATTCAGACGCGCTTTCCGAGTCGCCCCCCCAACAGTTACTCCGGGCTGCCGACGGGACTGTATACATGGTTCTGGAGATCGGGCGTGTTCGTCGATCCTTTGCCCACACCGCTTGCGCAATATGAGGAGATCGAACGCAAGCTGGCGACCGGAGATGTTCCGGTAATGGGACACACGAATGTCATCGTGTACCAGCATCCGCAGTCGAGTGGCCTGCTTGACTGGTCATGTACGGAGGTTGTTGTCACGAGCGTCCTCAAGCACCATCTGAGTGTCTATCGAGACCGGACCATTTCACTTGCAGAACAGCGAGAGATCTTGAACGCTCTCGACAGGAAGTATGAACCGATGCGGTCGGCCGAGGTGGGTGGCTCGCCGCTTACCACGGTTGTGATCCCGTATCGGGAAGGGGTTATCCATAACTACCTGCGACTCGCTGCACTTTGCATAGCAGTTGTGCTCCCGGCTGCCATCAGCGACTTGTTCGTGCGCCAGTATCGGAAGCGGATAGCACTCGCCGGCCCTGAGTGCGCGAACTGCGGCTACTCGCTGATCGGGTTGGCGGGCGGGGTGTGCCCGGAATGCGGGCATGATCGGGGGGCGGGGGCATGAGGTTGATGGGATGGCGCAGGCGTCTTGGGCCGCCGGAGTGGGTGCTGGTGGGGCTGTGGATCTTTCTGCTGACGGTCGGGGCGGGGTTCGTGTATTCGCTCGTGGTGAACGCGATTGAGTTGCGGTGGGAGTCGATCCGGGGCATGGGGCAGACTCGCGGTCTTGCGACGACAGTTGTGATCGAACGGAACGACGGCACGCTCACTGTTGTCGATGCGTCGGAGGATGGGTTTGATCGGCTGGCGTTCTGGCCGGTGGAGGACATGAAGTCGCGGGTGATGGTGGACACCCACTACGACTTCCGCACGGAGCGGCGGGCGTGGGACATCTGGTCGGACCGCGGCGAGCGCATCGACATGCGGTTCTTCGTGCGCGGGCCGGATCAGTACTCGGCGGGCGGCACGCTCACGAAGGCGCAAGAGATGGCGATCGTGCGGCACGCTGTCGAGCGTGACCGCGGAGGCGTGCATCCGCTTTTGGCGCAGATATCGCCGGCGACGATGAGCGCGAGCGGGACGAACTGGGAGAGCGTGCGGCACAACATCGCGCACGGGGCGGCGCTGGTGATCGTGTGGGGCGGGTTTGCCTTCATCGGGTGGCGGGTGCTTCGGTGGGAGATCCTGTACCGGCGGTGCTGGCTCAAGGATTGCGCGGGGTGCGGGGCGTCGCTCAGCGGGATGGCGGTGGAGCGGTGCCCTTCGTGCGGCGCGGCGACGGGGCGGCGGCTGTGGTTCTTTGTTGAGTCGATCCGGCTTGGGCGGCGGATCGTGCGGTGGGGCGCGGAGTTGTTCTCGGGCTCGCATGACTGGAAGCGGTGGTGGCGGTACAGCGGGTGGGCGATCGCGGCGCGGATTCTGATGTATCTGGCGGTGAGCATCGTGATCATGGTGGTGGGCATGACTGTGATTACGCATTTCTGGAAGCCGCTTGCGAGTTTGAATCGAAGCGGTAGTAGGACCTATCACGCGCTTCGCCTCCCTGACGGGACGCTGTACACCGACTCGATCGGGTATTCGATGACCGAGAGAGAGCGGGAGATTCTAGAGACATCCAAGCCGCTCTTCATGAGCATCACTACGCACGAGGAAGTCACACCATCGAAGGCGCGATATTCGCTTGAGTTCCGACCCACCGACCCGAGCGAGTTTTCACTCTCTGACTCGGACCGCGCCCAGATTGTTGCTGCACTGGATCGGAGCAATCCGGGATGGGTGCCGAAGCCGCTTGTGCAGTCGGGCGGTGCGCCGGTGACGATTCCGCACCCGCCGGGTGTGAAGCACAACATCGCGGCGGCGACACTCGCGATCCTGACCTTCGGCGGACTTGCGGGCGCGATCATCCGCTTGGGGCTCACGCACAAGGGGAGTCCTGCGCACCCTGAGTGTCCGAAGTGCTTCTATTCGCTTGAGGGCAACACGACGGGCGTGTGCCCGGAGTGCGGGCATCGGCTCGGCGGGGGCACCGCGAGGTAGATCAGTTGGTTGTTTGCGTTCGGCAGAAGCACGACGCCGCGACTGGGACATCGGTGCGGGAGGCGGCGCGTTTGTATTGGCTTTCGAGGCGCTGCGCTTCGGTGAGGCGGCCGTTGCGCCGGTAGGCCTCGGCGAGCCCGTGGAGCGCCCAGAGATTGTTTGGGTGGCGCTTGAGGTCGGCCTCGTAGACGGATTGGGCTTCGGCGGTGCGGCCTTGTTCGAGGAGGAGTGCGCCCAGCGCGTGGGCCGCGGGCTGCATCCATCCCCAGGGCTCGTCGTAGTTGAGGGCGATGTCGGCGTCTACGGCGTGGCGGAGCGTGGCGAAGGCCTGTTCGTGGTTGCCCTTGCGGTACTGGATCTCGCCTTCGAGCATGAGTTCGGCGACACCGAGGATGGAGTCGGCGGAGTTCTGGAAGAGCATGCTGGTGGCGGGGACGCGCGTGCGCGCCTCGCGGAAGCGTTGTTGTTCGCGCTCGGCTTCGGCGACGCGGTTGGTGGCGGCGTAGGCGACACCGCGCGCGTAGTGCCACGTGGCGAGCGCGGCGGGGAGGTCGCCCTCGGGGCGCGGCTCGGCGAGGATTTCCTCCCACTTGCCGAAGCGGATGAGGACATGGAGTGGCATGGGGACGAAGGGATCGAGGAAGTCGCGGTAGGCGACGAGCAGATCGGGGGGCAGCATGGCGATGGCGCGGCGGGCGTGTGTGATGGCGGTTTCGTACTGGCCGTCGAACATGGCGGCGTAGACGAGGAAGTGGTACGCGTGGACGCGGTAGAGGGTGTAGAAGTTCATCGCGCCGCGCTTTTTGGCGAAGTTGTCGTCGGCGATGATGGCTTTCTCGTTGGCGACGATGGCTTGGTGGTAGCGGCCGAGTCGGATGTCGATGTGGGAGGGCATGTGGACGAGGTGGCCGGCGCTGGGGAAGTTGCCGCGGAGGTTGTCGGCGTAGGGGAGGGCCTTCTCGGGCGTGGGTGATGCCTCCATGGTGTGGATGTAGAAGTGGCAGAGCGCGGGGTGGTAGGGATGGTCGGCGAGGGCGCGCTCGAGGACGGCCATGATCTCGGGGGTTTCGGGGGCCATGACGCCGTCGGGCGACCAGAATGCCCAGGGGCGGAGGATCATGAGTGACTCTGCGTAGAGCGCGGCGATGTCGGGATCGTCGCCGAAGTTCTCATAGACTGGGCGCATGGCGCGCGCGTAGGCCTGATCGAGAGGGAAGCGGTCTTCCGGCGCGGGCCACGCGTAGCGCGCCGCGAGGGCGTTGATGAGCGCGGCTTCCATGTCGGACTTGTGGGGCGCGGTTTGGGCGCGCTGGAGCGACTCCCATGCGCGGCGTGAGGCGTCCTCATCCATCGCGGGGTTGTTGATGTGCGGGCCGAGCGCATAGGCGACGCCCCAGTGGGCCATGGCGGCGTCGGGGTCGGCGAGGGCGGCTTGTTCGTAGCAATGGATGGCTTCGCCGTGGTTGAAGCCGAAGGTGTAGGTGAGGCCGCGATCGAACCAGCGTTGTGCGTCGGCGGACTCGGTATCGATGGTGCGGTGGAAGTCGGAGAGGTTGTAGAGCCCCGCGTCGCGGTTGGACGATTGGCAGCCGATCATGGCGGCGGGTGTGATGAGCAGAGACAGCGACAGCAGCGCGGTGCGGGGACGCATCGGGATGCTCCTTTTCCAAGGGGGAAGGAGGGTTTTTCGTGGTTGGCGCGGTGAGTCCGTGCGCGGCGTGCCGGTTTGGTGACTCACGGCAGCCGGAGAGGGTACCGGGAACCGGGGGGGGCACGCAACCTGTTCTGAGAACAGATGCTTGCGCGATTCCCTCATCGGCCAGGTCGTTGACTTGCGCGTGACACCCGGATCGCTGCTTTAACGATGCAACCCGGTAGGTTACTCGGGGAGTTTGGCGAGTTCTCTTTCGACGGCCTCGACGAGTCGGCCGACGATGTCGGGGCCGAAGTCGAAGGGGAGATCGGCGGCGGCGAAGAGTTCGGGGAGTGGGCGTGAGCCGCCGAGTTTCATGGCGCGCTTGTAGAGCTTGATGGCCTCGGCGGGGCCGCGCTCGAGTGCGTGGAGCCAGATGCCGAGCGAGCCGAGTTGGGCGATGCCGTATTCGATGTAGTAGAAGGCGTGGCCGAAGAGGTGGCCCTGGCCCTGCCAGTTGTAGGCGCGTTCTTCGTCGAGGTCTTCCCACGAGACGGCGTGGCCGAAGCGGTCCATGAGCGCGAGCCACTGCGCGGTGCGCTCGGCGCGTGAGTGGTTGGGATTGAGGTAGATCCAGTGCTGGAAGGCGTCGATCGTGGCGACCCACGGCAGCAGCCCCAGCGAGCTTTCGAGTTGCTCGCGGCGTGCGCGGTCGGCGTCGGACTTGTCGGGGTAGTAGGCGTCCCAGTAGGGCATGCTGAGCAGTTCCATGCTCATCGACGCCACCTCGGCGAACTCGGTGGGGTAATCGCGGAGTTCGAGGAGGGGTTCATCGGCGCAGAGGAATGAATGGAAGGCGTGTCCGGCCTCGTGGACCATTGTTTTGACATCGCGGTGCAGCCCGGCGGCGTTCATGAAGATGAAGGGGATGCGTGAGCGGTCGCGCATGTATTGGTAGCCGCCGAACGCCTTGCCCTTGCGGGACTCGAGATCGAAGCAGTCGGCGGGGTTGCCGTCGTCGCCCAGGCGCTTGAAGAAGCCGGCGAGTTGCGGGTCCATGGCGTTGAAGACGGCGCGGGTGCGTTCGATGAGTTGCTGGCCGCCCTCGAAGGGATGGAGGGGCGTGCGGGATTTTTCATCGACGGCTAGGTCCCACGGGCGCAGCACGTCGACGGCGAGGGCCTTCTTGCGGCGCTCGTCGAGTTTGCGCATGAAG
>CALFMQ010000219.1 GCA_937879825.1 uncultured Phycisphaerales bacterium | reverse complement strand
TGCTATGATCCTGCTTTAGTGAAGCGGCAGGAACGAGAGGCCATCGAGCAGCAGGCCGATCCGCGGCGGAAGCCAACTCCCCCGGCCCCTTGTGGCGTTCCTTCCCGAGTTTTGGACGATTCGCGTGACCCCGATGACCCCGCTTCTGGCGGGGTCTTTTGTTGTGGGGCCTTTGCCAAGTTGGATGCGGCCGTTGTGCGGACCGGCGCAGCGCTGAGCGTGGGGCTGGAGCCGGCGCCCGACTACCTGCCCCGAGGGTACGAGCCCTCGATCGAGGGGTACGAGGGGTTCCTGCGGGGTGTGATCGGGGCGACGGCGGACATCGCGGCGGCGTTCAAGTTCAACCTGGCGTTCTTCGAGTCGCTCGGGAGCGCGGGGTGGGCGATGCTGGAGCGCGTGCGGGCGGCGATCCCGGCGGGTGTGTTCGTGATCGCGGACGCGAAGCGCGGCGATATCGGCACGACGGCGAAGCATTACGCGAGGGCGTTGTTCGATCATCTGGGCGCGGACGCGGCGACGGTGAACCCGCTCATGGGGCGGGACTCGGCGGAGCCGTTCCTGGCATACGGCGACAAGGCGACCTATTTCCTGGCGCTGACGAGCAATCCCGGCGCGGCGGATTTCCTGATGCGGGACGGGTTGTATCGGGAGATCGTCGAGCGGGTGCGGGTGTGGGGGTGCGAACATCGCAACGCGGGGATCGTTGTTGGCGCGACGCGCGGCGAGCAGGTCGCGGAGGTGCGGGCGTTGGCCGGTGAGATGGCGATGCTGGCGCCGGGTGTGGGGGCGCAGGGCGGCGATCTGAAGACAACATGCGCGGCGGCGCGCTCGGATGGCTCGCCCGGCGGGGGGTATCTGATTCATGTGACGCGCGGTGTGCTGCCGGGCAAGGATGACACGGGCGACGCGCTGGAGATCGTGCGCCGGAAGGCGATGGATTGGCGGGATCGGATCGCGAAGGCGGGAGGTGAGGCGGGGTGAACGCGCACGCGAGGCACAAGGACGGCGGGTTGGTGGAGGCGATGCTGCGCGAGACGCACGCGCTGCTGGAGGGGCACTTTCTGTTGAGTTCCGGGCTGCACTCGGATCGGTACTGCCAGTGCGCGAAGTTGCTGGAGCATCCGGAGAAGGCGGCGCGGTGCGCGGCGATGATGGCCGAACTGATCGGGGATGCGCCGGTGGATGTGGTGCTTGCGCCGGCGCTGGGGGGCGTGGTGTGGGGGTATGAGCTGGCCCGGGCGCTGGGCACGCGGTCGATCTTCGCGGAGCGTGATGAGACGCGGAGGTTTTCGCTGCGGCGCGGCTTTGCGCTGCAGGCGGGAGAGCGTGTGCTGATCGCGGAGGATGTGGTGACAACGGGCAAGAGTGTGCTGGAGTTGTCGCCTCTGATCGCGCAGGCGGGCGCGGAGGTTGTGGGGTACGCGTCGATCGTGGATCGGAGCGGCGGGAAGTTTCAGTCGAGCGTTCCCTTCTGGTCGCTTGCGGCGCTGGAGTTCGAGACCTTTGAGCGCAGCGCGTGCCCGATGTGCGCGAAGGGGATGGTTGCGGTGAAGCCGGGCAGCCGCCCGGACGCGGCGGTCGGGAAGGGAGTTTGATTCGATGACGAGTGTTCAGACGAGACGGGTGGTGCGCATGGATGTGATGGACGAGTCGAGTCCTTCGATGATTCTCGATCAATCGGCGACGCTTGTGCTGGAGGACGGCACGGAGTTCCACGGGTATGCGTTCGGCGATGTGAAGCCGGCGGCGGGTGAGACTGTGTTTTGCACCGGGATGGTGGGGTACCCGGAGACGCTCACCGATCCGTCGTTCGCGGGGCAGATGATCACCTGCACCTATCCGCTTGTCGGCAACTACGGCGTGCCGCCGGAGCGGATGGAGCACGGGATGAGCGCCGTGTTCGAGTCCGACCGGATTCACGCCGAGGCGCTGATCGTTGCGGATTATTCGCCGCGGTTCAGCCACTGGGACGCGGGGCGCTCGCTCGGTGCGTGGCTCAAGGAGCAGGGCGTGCTGGGCGTGACGGGCATCGACACGCGGGCGCTGACGAAGCGGCTCCGCGAGAAGGGATCGATGCTGGGTGTGATCGAGGTGGGGGGGCGGCGGCCCGAGTTCCATGACCCGAACAAGGAGAACCTGATCGCGAAGGTGAGCACGCGCGAGCCGGTGGTGTACGGGAAGGGCACGAAGCGCGTGGCGCTGATCGATTGCGGTACGAAGTACAACATCATCCGGTCGATGGTGATGCGCGGGGTTGAGGTGCTGCGCGTGCCGTGGGACTACGAGTTGAAGGATGAGCAGTTTGACGGGTTGCTCATCTCGAACGGGCCGGGCGATCCTTCGATGGCGGAGGCGTCTGTGCAGCAGATTCCCAATGTGATGGCGCGGGGGACTCCGGTCTTCCGTGTGTGCATGGGGCATCAGCTCTTG
>CALFMQ010000218.1 GCA_937879825.1 uncultured Phycisphaerales bacterium | reverse complement strand
GAAGGCGCTGTTTATGCGTCGGTTTGATGTGGTGGTGTGCCTGACAACGCCTCCGTTCATCGTGCTGGTCGGGTGGGCGCTGCGATTGCTCAAGCGGTCGAGGTTGGTGTTCTGGGTGATGGACATGTACCCGGATGTTCCAGTGGCGCTGGGGGTGATGAAGAAGGGTTCGCTCGCGACGCGGTTCTTTGACGGGATCGATCGCTGGATGCTGCGGAGCGCGGACCGGACGGTGGTTCTGGGTCGGTGCATGATGGAACGTGTGCGGGCGAAGATCGGCAGGGGGAAGGGCGCGGATCATTTGGTGAAGATCGGGGTGTGGTCGGATCAGGGTGAGGTGAAGCCGATCGCGCGGGAGGAGAACCCGTACCGGAAAGAATGGGGATTGGGCGACCGGTTCGTGGTGATGTATTCGGGGAACTTCGGCTTGGCGCACGATGTGGACACGATGTGCCGCGCGTGCGAGATGCTGAAGGATGATGATCGGTTCCGCTTCGTCTTTGTCGGCGGCGGGAAGAAGAAGAAGGTTGTCGAAGAGTTCGTCAACGACAAGGGTCTGACGAACGCGGTGTGCGCGCCGTACCAGCCGAGGGAGAACCTGGACGCATCGCTCTCGTGCGCGGATGTGCACCTGGTTTCGGTGCTCGAGGGGCTGGAGGGGATGATCGTGCCGTGCAAGTTGTTCGGCATCATGGCCGCGGGCCGGCCCACGATCTATATCGGCAACGCGACTTCTGAGATCGCGCGGGTCGTGGAGGAGCACGATTGCGGCGTGCTGATCCAACAGGGAGACGCGGAGGGGTTGGTCGGCGCGATTCGCGGGATGGCGGAGGACGGGGCGCACAAGGCGCGGATGGGGGAGCATGCACGGCGGGCGCTGGGGGAAGTGTTCGACCGCGAGAAGGCGTGCGAGCAGTGGCGGGAGTTGCTTGAGTCGGTCGTTGCGGGGAAGCGGAACAGCGCGGGGGCGCGAGCGGAGCATGCCAAGGGATGACTACCGAGCGCTCGAACATCGAGATTCTGATCCCGACCTTCAACGAGGAGATCAACCTGCCGCACGCGCTGCGGTCGATCGTTGAGTGGGCGGACACGGTGTACGTGGTGGACTCGGAGTCGACGGACCGGACGCGCCAGATTGCTGAGGAGATGGGCGCGACGGTCGTGGTGCAGAAGTGGCTGGGTTATGCGCGGCAGAAGAACTGGGCGCTTGAGACGCTCCCATGGAAGAGTGACTGGGTGTTCATCCTCGACGCGGACGAGGTGATCACGCCCGAGTTGCGTGATGAGTTGCTGGCGATCGCGCGGCGGCCTGTGGATGAGGTCGCGGAGACGGGGTACTACATCAACCGGTTGACGAAGTTCCTCGGCAAGCCGATTCGTCATTGCGGGTATTTCCCGTCGTACAACCTGCGGTTCTTCAAGAAGGGGCGGGCGTCGTATGAGGACCGCGAGGTCCATGAGCACATGGTGGTCGAGGGGGAGACGGGGCGGCTCAGGCACCTGATGCTGCACGAGGACCGGCGCGGGCTCGAGCACTTCATCGCCAAGCACAACCGGTATTCGACGCTCGAGGCGCGCGAGTTGCTCTTGCACAAGAAGGAGCGTGACGGGAAGCGCGCGACGGAGCTGGAGCGGGGCGTCGCGATTCGCAGGTGGCTCAAATACAACGTGCAGCCGAGATTACCGCTGCCGGGGCTGTGGCGATTCCTGTACATGTACATCTTCAAGCTGGGGTTTCTCGACGGCGCGACGGGGTTCCGGTTCGCGCTCATGCTGAGCATGTACGACTTTTTCATCGCGCTGAAACTCGCGGAGATGAAGTCGCTCATCGATGAGCGCGGCGCCGCGACGATGGCGGAAACGAAGCCGTCGCGGACGGCGGGGCTCGCGCAAGAAGAAGGTTCTCTGGCCCCCCCCGCTTCACCCCCTTCTTCACCCCCCGCTTCCCCCCCCGCCGCCGCCGACTCCGCCGCTGCTGCG
>CALFMQ010000217.1 GCA_937879825.1 uncultured Phycisphaerales bacterium | reverse complement strand
TCCAACCGCGCCTCCGTCGCCCCGATCTCCGCGTCAAGCTCCGGGTTCAGCAGGGAAACAAGCGCCGCGTCCGGCGCAACCGCGCTCGATGCCTCGGCCACAAAACCGAGAACCCCCGCCGACTCCGCGTACACATCCGTCGCGTCCACCGGTTCCACGACACCGACCGCGCGCACGCGATCCGGCACCGGAATCAGCGAGACCACGCCGAGGATGATGGCCGCCAGTCCCCCCGTCACCAGCGACGCCCGCCGCCGATGGCGCCCCACCGCCGGATTGTTGGCCAGATACGCAAGCAACCGCCCGACCGGCACCACCGCGAACGCGATGACCCCGACAAACGCAAGCGGAATCGCCAGCGCGAACCACTGCGTCGCGATCAGCGCAATGATGCCGACCAGAATGAGCACCCGATAAACCGCAGCGCACGCAGCGTACGCGCAGAGCCCCGCCGTCTCTCCGCGCGAAACCGTCAACACCGGCTCATCCCGCATGTCGTACAGCCACCGCCGCATCAGCCGGAGCAGCGCCTCACGCGAGCGCTGGTACAGGTTCGGCTGCCCGATCAGGTCCGTGAGGATGTAATACCCGTCGAACCGCATCAACGGATTCGCGTTGAACACCAACGACGACACCGACCCCACAAACGCCAGATTCAGCGCGAGCCGATGCACCATCGAGTCCGGCGCGGTGCGCGACCAGACGATCATCGCGACCGCGGCCAGCAACAAGTCCGACATCATCCCCGCCGCACCCACCACCGCCCGCCGATACCGGCTCCGCAGCGTCCATGCACTCGACGCATCGATATACGGGAACGGAATCAGCACGAGCAGCATCACGCCGATCGCGTGCACCCCCGAACTCGACTCACCCGCCCCCTCCCGGTGCTGCATCTGCTTGCACGCAACGCCGTGCGCCGCCTCGTGCGCCAATTTCCCGAGCACCGATGCGCCGTAGAGCAACACAAGATTCGACGCCGAGATCAACCCCGTCGCCTCCGACACGAGCCGATCCCAGTGCACCGCCGCGATCGCCGCCCCGACGACCAGCATCACGATCCACCCGATGAGCCCCGGCACGGAGAAGAGCGGCCCCAGCACCGGTCGCAAAACGCCCAGCAGCGCATCCGGATCCGCAACGCGGAACCGCGCAAAGAGAATGTTCAGGATGTACCCGCGCGCCTCGCGCTGCCGCTGGCGTGTCCGACGCCGGAGCAGCAACTCCGCATCACCCGCCAACTCGCCGTGCAGCAGGTTGCTCGTGTGCATCTGCCCCAGCACCGTGATCGCCTCGTCCTGCGTCGGCGCCTCGTCCTTCAACGACTCATTGGCGATCCGCCACGCCTCATCCACTGTCCGCCGCCCGTCGAGCAGCCCCGCAAACGCGTACGCCGGCCGGCTCATCCGGTAATGCGAGGTCGATGAGGGATCGTGAAACAAGTACCACAACCGCCCCCGGAACCGCTGCCGCGTCACACGCACCCCCGCGCGCACGCGCGGCCTCAGATCACAGACCCGGTGCCACGAACTCGAATAGGTCGGGCGTACAGTCGTCATCAGAGCCAGAGTCTCAACCGAACCCAGTCAACAAGGTCGCTCGTCCACGCCGAGAGCAGCGACCGCCGACCCGCCGCCACACGCGCCTCACCGCTCATCCCCGAACGCATCCATTCCTGCGCACCCGCAACACGCGCCATCACCACGAACCGACCCTCAGGGTCGTTCTCATCCGCAGCCGGCGCGATCCGCTCCACAACCGCCTCGACATGCCGATCCGGGTACGCCGCCGGCGCAAGCCGCACCCGCTGCCCCACCGCCAGCGTCGAAACAAACCGCTGCGGCACACGCACCTCCGCCAGCATCCCGCCCGCCTCAAGACGCGGCGCGACCCGATACAACGCCTCCCCCTGCCCCAGCCGTGCGCCGATCAGCCGATCCGGCATCCCCCAGAGCACAACGCCGTCAATCGGCGCAAGCACCGTCGAGCCCTCGATCCGCGCGTCGATCAGCGCCAACCGCGCATCCGCCTCCTCGACCATCGCCTCGTGAATCGCCGCCGTCGTCGCGTCCCCGCCCCGCCGCGCGCTCGTCGCCTGCCGCTCCTGCGCCGCCCGCTCCGCGCGAATCGACGCCGCTTCGAGCCGCAAGTCCGTCGTCTCGAACCGCGCCAGCACGGTCCGCCCCGCTGTGATCTCATCCCCCGCCATCACCGGCGCCTCAACGAGCACCGCATCGAACGGTACCGAGATCACACGCTGGCCCGGCGACGAGAACGCGAACGACGCCGGCACCGTGTGATCCACCCGAATCAGCACCAGCGCCGCCAATCCAACCACCGCAACAATCGCCGCGAGTTTCGCGATCGTGTGCCGCGGCCCCACCACCGCGCCCGCCGTCCGCCGCGCCGACTCCAACAGTCTCGCGCCGAGCCACGCATCATCCCGCTTATGGTGCAACAGCATCGGCGCCGCCAGATCCATAATCATCCGCAGCGCGCTCACCTCCGCCGCCGCCCACGCCCGATCCGCCGATCGCTCCAGCGTCACCGCGCCAATCAGCAGGCCCCCATGCTCGCTCACCCGCATCGGCATCGACACCACCGCCACCGGACCATGCGCCGCCGACAACTGCTCCGCGCCCCGCGTGATCGTCCGCGACCCCGCGCCCGCCGGGAACACCACATCTTCGTCCTGATCCAGCGCTTCTTCCATCGCGCTCTCGATATCCCGCACCAGCGGCAACCGGCGCACAACCTTGTCCGCGTGGCTCATCGCGATCGTCTGCGCCTGGTGCGCCCGCACCCACCCCAGCGTCACCCGCTCGCACCCGAACCGCGCTGCAAGCGTATTGCACAGCGCGATCGCCGCCTCCCTGTACCGCACCGCCCCCGCCACAACCCCAACCACATCCATCACCGTCCCCAGCCGCGCCGCCTCGCCCGCATGCGCCTCACCCGCGCTCCGCAGGTCGGCAGCCGTCAGCACCGCCGAAGCCAGCATCACGCAGTCCCGCTGCTCCTCCGCGCCGACCCGATCAACACCCCGCACCAACACCGCCAGCACCGCCCGCGCACCCTCGCGCAGCGCGATCGGCGCCAGAATCACGAACCCCGCGCCATCATCCCCCCGATCCGCCGGCGCGACCGCCGAGTCATCCCGCGCCAGCACCAGCGGAATCGCAGCCGCCGCCGCGCGCAACCACGCGTCATCCGCCCTCGCACCCTCGCCGCGCAGCGCCACCAGATCAACCGATCCCCCGCCATTCTCATCGCGCGCACCCGGCGTGAACACCCCCGCCGCCGCCGCGCCTGTCTGCGCGATCGCAGCATCAAGCGCACCCATCACCAGCCCGTGCCAGTCCGCGCCCGACGATGTCAGCCCCGAGAGGACCCGCCGAAACTCGTTCTCACGCTGTGTGCCCGACGCCATACCACCAAATGTACCCGCCCCGCGCCACCGAGCGGGTACGATCGCCCCACATTCCCGCCGAATGCCACGGAGGACGCCCCATGAAACCGCTCAACGCGACACTCGCAATCTGCCTCACGCTCCTCGCCGCGCCCGCCGCGACCGCCGCCGACGCGTGGGAAGGCGTCGTCCGCGCCCGCCACGATCTCGAACTCTCCCTCACCGTCGGCGGCCTCGTCTCCCAGGTCCTCGTCGATCCCGGCGACCCCGTCGAGCAGAACGCCCCC
>CALFMQ010000216.1 GCA_937879825.1 uncultured Phycisphaerales bacterium | reverse complement strand
GCGGATGAGGGTCTCCAGACCGACCTCGTTGCAGGTGGAGCCCGCGACGATCATCTGGTGCCCGGTCTCGAACTCGGCGATGAGATTCACCTGGTCCGGGTTCTCCATCGCCTTGTCGGAGATGTGCGCACCCGCCCCGACAACACGCGTGGGCCA
Source organism: uncultured Phycisphaerales bacterium (assembly GCA_937879825.1). Classification (GTDB taxonomy): domain Bacteria; phylum Planctomycetota; class Phycisphaerae; order Phycisphaerales; family UBA1924; genus JACKHC01. The sequence goes on along the minus strand of CALFMQ010000216.1, from coordinate 11,779 downwards.
ACCCTGATCCAGAGCCATCACCAGCGGCGTCATCACATGCACGAGCAGGTCACCGAAGATGCCCGTCGAGTACTTCTTGTACCGGCGCCAACGCGCATAGATCTCGGGATTCCACGGCGCCTGCCCAAGGGGGCCGCACCAGTTGTCCCAATCGAGATTCTCGCCCGGAGTCCATCGAGAGTCGATGTTGTAATACAGCCACTCGCCCTTGAGGGAGTTTCTGCAGTAACTCGTCTGCGAGCAGGTCGGGTCGCCGATCGCGCCCTCCGCGATGAGCCGCTGCGCCGCCTTGTACTTGGGGAGCTGCATCATCTGCGTGCCGACCTGCAGGATGATGTCCGGGTTCGCCTTCACAACCTTGTAGAGCCGGAGCGCGTCATCGAGATTGAGCGTCATCGGCTTCTCGAGATACACATCCTTCCCCGCAGCGATCGCATCGATGGCCATCTGCGCGTGCCAGTGCTCGGGCGACGCGATCAGCACGGCGTGGATGTCATCGCGCGACAGCAACTCGTTGTAATCGCGGTAGGTCTGCACCTCGCCGCCCCCCGCCTGCCCCTCTTCCAGGATCTTCTTGGCGTTGTACGCGTTGAGGTCGTTGACATCGGCGACCGCGACGATGCGGGCGTTCATGTGCCCGCCCTTGGTCAGGTTCATGAACGCGTGGCAGTGGCCCGTGCCCATGCCGCCGGGGCCGATCACGCCCATCCGAACCGGCTCGCCGTCCTTCAGAGGCACGCGGGGCCGGGCCTTGACGATCGGATCCTCTCGACGGGCCGCCGCCTTGCCCGCCACGCCGAACAGCGCCGCGGCCCCGGCCACCGCCGCCCCGGTCTGGAGGAACTCCCGCCGCGAACGACCGTTGCCCGATGCCCCCACTCCGCGATCCTGATCCGTCATATCGATCTCCTCACTTCTGTTGACCCGTGGAAGGAGTCACACTACCGCCACGGTGGCTCCCCGCCAACACATCCCCAATTTATGGCCCGCCGCCCCCGGCCCGGACCGCCCTCCCCGACTCCAGACTCTCCAGTTCGCACTCAAGCAGCCGAGTCACACCCAGTGCATCCTGAATGTCTACCGGCGATGGAAGCCCCCGTTCCACAGCATCTACCGCCGCCCGGATCTCGCCGTCGTACCCGGTCAGCGCGTCGTCGGTTGACACCGCCTCGCACCGACCATCCCGCGAGACCATGAGCCGAGGCGACCGCGCCAAGTCGACCTCCGCCGTCGCTTCCTCGAACACAATCCGGAAATGCATACGGAAACCGAATCCCTCGGCGTTGTCCCACCCGCCCTCGGCCACCACATGCCCCGGCCCCTTGTTGAACCGGTACGCCGTGGTTACATGCGCGCGAGAGCCCACGCTGAACACCTCATCGGGCATCCCAAAGAGATACCGCACGAAGTCCGCGTCATGGATGTGCAGATCGAACAGCGCCCCGCCGCTGCGAAAGTCATCGCTGTAAAAGTCCGACCAATCCGGCCTCGTCCCGAGCCGCGTGAACACCGCACTACGCACCCGCCCGAGCGAACGATCGGTCACTCGACGCTTCAACCACTTCCAACCGGGCCAGAACCGCATGCACATCGCCGGCATGCATATCACGCCTGCATCAACCGCTACCCGGGCAATCTGCCGTACTTCATCCATCCGCGTCGCGACCGGCTTCTCGATCAACACATGCTTGCCGCGCTCCATTGCAGATTTCGCGAACACCGCGTGCGAGTCCGTCGGCACGCAGATACTCAACAGTTGCACATCCGGATGCTCGCACACCTCGAACGCGTCATGGCTCGCGAACACCTCGTCCGGATCGAACAGCCGCTCGTCCGACGCCTCGCCGAGATTACCGCGCACCCCCGCAAGCCCCGCGCGCCGCGACGCATCGCCGTCCGCCACCGCGACCAGCCGGTTTGAGAACCCCGCCGCGTTCGCGCTCGCGTAGGCGCGCACATGCGTCGCGCCCATGAATCCGAGCCCGATCACACCCACTCCGACCGTCACGCGCCCACCTTGTGATGACGGCGCACCAGGTCCGCCGCCTGCACGACATCCTCGACCCGGCACTTGCCGCTCTCGCGCTCGATGACCAGATCGACATCCAGCCCGCGATCGGCGATGACTCCGAAGAACGAGTCCCACTGCACCTCGCCCGTGCCGACAGGCACCTCCGTGCCCCACGCTCCGGCGGCTCCCGCGGAGAGCGCATCCTTGATGTGGATCTGCACCACATGCTCCGCCAGCAGATCGAGCGACTCCACCGGGTCGCCCATGCCGTAGAGAATCATGTTCGCCGGGTCGAAGTTCACGCCGACCTCGACGCCCATATCGTCGATCAGCCGCCTGACGACGTGCGCCGGCTCCTGCCCCGTCTCCAGACCGATCCGCACATCGCGCTCGTCGAAGATGTCAATCAGGGTGAGCAGCCGCTCGATCATCACGCCGCGTTCCTCATCCGCCGGGTCCTCCGGGATGAATCCCGCGTGGAAGGTGACGAGCGTCAGCCCGAGCGACGCCGCGATATCGGCGTTGCGTTTGGCGGCCTCGACATTCTCTGGCCAGGTGGCGCTCGGACGCACGCCGCCCGTCCTGCGAATCGACGCGAGCGTTGCGTAGTCCTCGCCCCGCATCCCCATCATGCCCGAGAGGATCGTGATGCCGGCTTCACCGAGCGTGCGCTGCGTGTCGCCGAGACCCCACTCCCCGCGCCGGATCGGATCGAGCGCCAGTTGTACGGCACTCAGACCGCACTCGCGCACCTTGGCCTCCAACGCCGCGGGCGACTCTGGACGAAGCGACCACGAGCAGACGCCGAGGTTCACGGCTGCGATCCCGCTCGGTATGCTCGAATCCGCTCGCTGGCCGACCGACCGGGATAGAGAGCGAGCAGCAAACCGAGACAGACGAGCGATGCCCACATCGGGATGCTGAAGAGTGATGTGTAGTCGATCGTGTCCGTGCCGTGCTTGGCCCACTCGGCCGCTCTGCCCGCGATCATGCTCCCAACGATGATCCCGATTCCGACAATGACGAGATTGAATAGTGACTGGGCGCTCGCACGAACATCAGGTGTCGTGTTCTCATCAACCACCATGAACGCGACAAAGATGAAACACCCGAAGCAGAGACCGTGCAGCGCGACGCCCGCGATGAGAATCGAAACGGGCTGCAATCCCGTCACGCCCGCGACCTGGTCCACATACGCAAACAACGCCATCCGCGCCGCGTAGGCGATCAGCCCGAGTGACAAGAGCGCCTTACGCGAGAGCGCCTTGGAGACAAGCGGGATCATCGCGAGCACGATCACCTCGGCCATCTGGCCGACCGTCATCACGCCGCCGCCGCCCTCGCCGAACACCTGCTTGGCCCACGAGGGTGCCGCGACCTGCTGATTCGACAGGAATGTCTCAGTATGCACAAAGTAGAACTGATGGATGCACGACACGGGCACCGCAAGGAGAAACAGCACCAGCAACGGCTGACGCCCCGCTTCCCTGATCGCTTCCACGAATGCGAGTTTCTCGGCACCCTTGCTGGGCGGCGTGTGCGGGAGTGTCAGGCAATACAAGCCCATAAGCAGTCCAAGAATAGCGCTCAAGCGGAATGCATCGGCCTTGCCAGCGACCTGCGCCGCGAGCACCGCATCCGCAGCACCCTCCGGCGTGTGCCTGAGCGCCAGCCAATGCCCCATCGTGATGCCCACAGCGATCCAGCCGACCGTCCCCCAGAGCCGAACTCTGCCGAAGTCCCGGTCACGATCGGGAAGGTGATGAAACGCCAGCGAGTTCGTTAGTGAGAGTGTCGGCGCGTAGATCAGACCATATAGGAGCGAGAACCCGACAAACATCGAGTAATCGCTGACGCGCGCGAGTTGCCAGATCAGCACCGCACCGAGTAAGTGCGAGATCGCCAGGAATCGTTCCGTTGAGAAATAGCGGTCCGCGATCTGTCCGGCAATGAAAGGACCGACGATCGCTCCTATCGCTCCCGCCGCAAAGATCGATCCGATTTTCTCGCCCGACATCCCGCGGTGGTCCGCAAGGAATGACCACAAGAACGGCAGCCACGCGCCCCAGATCGCGTACTGCAGGAACATCATCACGCTCAGGCGCGTTTTGAGAGCGCCCGGCCCATTCGGGGAAGCGTTCGCGGCAACATATTCCATGCAGCGCCCTCCATTTCCGTCCCGGAAGGCCCGAGTGTACCGCCCCCCACCCCACCACGCTCCCTACGCCTTCTCGCGCAAAGATCGGCCTACGCGTACTCCGGCGACATCTCGTCGCGGACTCGCTTCAGGAGCCCGAGCGTCCGGCTGATACCCTCGCGCTCCGGCACCGAGTCGCCCTCGTACTCGATCCCCACGAACCCCCGATACCCCGCATCGAGCACGATGCGCATCATCCTCCGGTAGTCCGTGCGGACCTCGCTCCCGGCATCGTCGAACTCGTGACTCTTGGCGCTGACCGCCTTGGCGAACGGCATCATCTCCCCGACCCCCTTGTAACGGTCGTACCACGCGTCCGAGTCGCCCGCGCGCGACCAGTCCATGCAGAAGTTGCCGAAATCGGGCAGCGTGCCGCATCGGGGATGATCCACCATCCGCATCACACCCGAGAGCCACTCACCGTTCGACGACAATCCGCCATGGTTCTCAACGATCACATTCAATCCGTATGACTCGGCGCGCTCCGTGAGCCGACGCAGCCCGTCAGCCGCGAGTCGCATCTGCTCCTCGTAGGATCCCGAACTGGCGGCGTTCACGCGGATCGAGTGGCACCCGAGCATCGCCGCGGCGGCCAGCCACTTCAGATGGTTGTTCACCGCTTCCGTGCGCTTGCCGCCATCGGCATCGCCCAGGGCCCCTTCGCCGTCGCACATGATGAGCAGCGATCGCACGCCCTCGCCCTCAGCCCTTCGCACCATCTCACCGATGTAGGCCTCGTCCAGCGCGTGCTGCTTGAAGAACGAGTTCACATACTCGACCGCCTCGATGCCGTAGTCGCGCCGGGCGACGCGCGCGAGGTCGAGATGGTCCAGTTGGCCCGATCCGAGTTCGCGGTGCAGGGACCACTCCGCGAGCGAGATCCGGAAGAGCGGCGTCTTGTCGGCCGATGCGCCGCCCTGCTTCGTTGAGGCGCACGCCCCGACCACGCCCGCAGCGGCACCGAGCCCGATCACACCCATCGCTTCGCGCCTCGACATGCGATCACCACCCATGCCCGCCTCCGCTCTCAGCCCTTGCGCACAAGTTCGCCGTCCAGATGCACATCCATCTGCGGGAAGGGAATCCCGACGCCCGCATCATCGAGCGCGTCCTTGACCGAAGCCGTCAGACGCTCTTTGACCGACCAGAAGTCCTCGCGCTTCGCCCACGCGCGGACCACCCAATCCACGCTCGACGCGCCGAGCCCGGTGAGCACGATCGCGGGCGCCGGGTCATCGAGGACCCCATCGATGCGCGCTGCACTCGTCAACGCGGCGCGTGTCGCCTCGATCGACGCCGAGTACTCGACGCCCACGGCTACATCCACGCGCCGAGTCTCGTGATAGGTGACATTCTCGATCGTCGCACCGAACACCGCCCCGTTCGGCACGATCAGGCGCCTGTTGTCGGGTGTGTCGATGGTCGTCACAAACAAGTCGATCTCGTTCACCTTCCCCATGACGCCCGCGGCATTGATCACATCCCCCACCTTGAACGGCCGGAACACCAAGAGCATCACGCCCGCGGCCGCGTTCCCCAGACTGCCCTGAAGCGCCAGGCCGATCGCCAGGCCGAGCGACGCGAGCGCCGCCGCGAACGACGCCGTCGGCACACCGAAAATCCCGAGGATGGCGATGATCCCGAGCGCCAGCACCGCCCACCGCGCCGCGTTGCCCGCGAACTTGCCGAGCGTCGCGTCCAGATGCGCCCGCTTCATCCCGGCGAGCACGGCCCGCCGGGCCCATCTCGAGAAAACCCATGTGACGAACAGCAGCGCCAGCGCCTTCAGCGCCGGGAGGCCGTACGTCTCGGTCAGCCGCATCCACCCGTCGAAGTCCGTCGGCACGGGCACGCCCGCGCCGCCGTCACCCGGGAGACTCTCAGGCGGCGTTGACGCGCCCTCGGACTGGGCGCTGTCCGTCTGAGCGAGCAACACACCGAGTGCCCTGAGCATGAACACGATCAGAACTCCAGCGCCAGGCCCGCGAACAGCCGGACGTCGCTGTGCTCGCGACCGGGGTCAACCTCGGATTGATACTCGTGCTGGAGCCCCGCCGTCAGACTCAGGTTGGTCTTCTCATCCAGCAGAATCGAGTATCCCGCGTTGGAAAGCGTCCGGTACTCGCCCGTGTTCTTGAGGTCTGGATAGATCGTCGAGTCGAACACGAACGACGACTTCTCCGAGATCTTCCAGGAACCGTCCAGCCCGAGCAACGCCTCGGGGCGAACCTCATCGTTGTCCGATCCGAACTCTTTGGTCGCACCGGCACCGGCACGCAGATTCAACTTGAACGGATCGTCCTCGAACAGGCGATAACCGATACCGCCGTGCACCGATACCCGCGTGTCCCACGATTGGAACTCGTCGGAGTCGAATCGAGCACGCGCGAAGTAGAACCACTTCGAGCCGGGATTCAGCCAGTCGTTCTGCACACCCGCAGTGAATCGATTCTCGGAGCGCTCGCCGCTGTTCTCGGCGTAGAAGTACGCCGCATCAAACTTCGTCGCCATCCGCTCCGTCTCGCGCGTCACCACAACGCCCGCGTGGATGCTCGCCGTCTCCGAGTTCCCGTCCGTCAGCGCCCCGCCCGCGGTGATCTTGGTCTTCCAGGGAGATTTGGGCGCTTCCTCGGCCGGCGGCTCGGGCTCCTCGGCCGCGCGTTCCATCGCCGCCACCGCATCACCCGCCTCGGCGTTGAGGATCTCCACGGCGCTGCGCGCCACCGTCACCTCGCCAAGGACAGGATGCACGAACTTGATCGTCTCCGCGTTCGCTTCGATGACATCGACCTGCATCACCTCGCCGGTCGACAACCGGATCGGCGTCTCCACACCCCATGCGACCGCGCCCGCGCCAAGCAACAAACCCACGCCAAGAACTCGATTGATCCGTCCCATCCGCACGCCTCCGGTTAGTACCGCCCAGCGGCAATCGCGGGCGGGACGGGAGTATGACGCCACCGCGTGCTCCGCTCAAGCGGCCAAGTCCGGTCGGCGAGAGTCTTTACAATGGTTCGTACGGGTCAATACCACGCCAGTAGTAAGGAGTTCACCATGAGCGTCGCCAAAGTCACCGAGATCAGCGCCACATCCGAAAAGTCATTCGAGGACGCCATCAAGGAAGGCATCAAGCGTGCCAACAAAACCCTCGAGAACATCACCGGCGCGTGGGTCAAGGACATGAAGGTCGATGTCAAGGACGGCAAGATCAGCGCCTACCGCGTCCACATGAAAGTGACCTTCGTCCTCAAGGATTGAGCCCCGGGATCGGGTTCGACCCCGGCGAGCCCGTCAGTGGCGGATGGAGGCGTCGCGCGCCTGCTGCGCATCGCGCTGGATGCGAATCTCCTCGATCGCCACAAACCCGCCCCGCCCGATCCCCTCGCACTCCCGCGCTGCACGCTTCCAGGCCGAGGCACTCTTCAGATTCTCGGGCCAGAAGGGAAACGTGCGGCATTGCAGCGGGCGGTCGCCGTACAGCGTGCACACCGCCTTGCCGGGCATCGTCACCCGATCCAGAAACACGCAGTCGTATCCGTGCCGCGTCTTGACCTCGGCCAGCGACCGCATCGAACCGTGGTCAACCGTGTACTGCGCGAGAAAATCCTCGAACGACACGCCGAGCCGCGCCGCGATCGCGCGCCCCTCAGCTTCGGAGAAGTTCACATAGCCCGGCGCGCCCGTGCAGCAAGCGCCGCACTGGGTGCACTCGAACCGCAGCCCGTCCTGGTACCACTCGCCGCTCATTCCGCGACCCGCACCGCGACGATTGTCTGGTCGTCGCTCCGGCTCAGTTCTCGCGTGTGCGCGTCGAGCCCTTCGTGCACGGACTCGATCACGCACGCCGGCGCGCCGGTGCACGCCCGGAGCGTGTCCACCAGCCGCACCTCGCCGAACATCTCCCGCTCCGGCGCCGGCCCCTTCGCCTCCGTGATGCCGTCCGTGTACAGCACCATCGTGTGCCCCGGCGCGACCTCGATCGTCGCCTCCTCGTAGCGTTCCTCCTCGATCACGCCCAGCGGCAGACCCGCCGCGCCGTCGATCGTGTCCACGACGCCCGTGCCGGCGTGGCGCATCGGGCGGTTGTGCCCCGCGTTGGCGTACCGGACCGTCCGCCGACGCTTGTCGAACTCGGCGATGAAGGCCGTCACGAAGCGTCCCTCCATCGATCGCTCCGACAAGCGCGCGTTCAGGTACGCGAGCATGTCCGCCGGGCCCATGTCCACCGTCTCGCGCCCGTGCAGCAGCGTTCGCACCATCGCCATCACCGTCGCCGCGCCCGCCCCGTGACCCGCGACATCCGCGATCACCACCGCCGAGCGATCATCCGGCAACGCCAGGAAGTCGTAGTAATCTCCCCCCGCCTCGTTGCTGGTGAGATAACTCGTCGCGATCTCCAGCCCGTGCAGCTTGGGCACTCTGTCCGGCAGCAACGACCGCTGCAAGCGCGCGATCTCGTCCAGTTGCCCCGCGAGGCGACGATTCAGCGCTTTGACTTCCTGTGCCACCACCAGATTCTTGGTGATGCGCCCGATCATGTTCCCGCGCATCAACATCTCATCGACCTGCTCATCCGTCGGACCGGGGCCATCGGCGCGAAGGAACATCGACCAGTTCAGCGCACGCCCCTCGTCGAACAGCGGATACGCCGCCATGAACTGAAAGGGCTTGAGGCTGTCTCCGAGCACAGGATCCGAATCATCCGCGAAGCCGGTAATGACCTTGGGAGACTCCGTCCGGATGATCTCTCCGATGAGGCCGCCTCGATGCGTCGGGAGACTGTTCCAATCCCGCCACGGGTCGACCCGGTTCCGGCGGAGTCCATCCTGATCCAACATCATCCGCGTGATCTTGTATTCGCCCGGCTTGAGCCCCCGTACGGAGACCGCGAGATACCCGGCGACGATCTGTGTGGATGCAAGCCGCATTGAGAAAATGCGCTGCACCTCCTGCGGGTCCGAGACACCGCTGACCTGACGAATCAGGTCAAGCGTCTCGCGCACCTCCGGATTGTCGGCGTAGTCTCGGACCTCCATGGCGTGACAGTGTACGCCCGCGCAACTGCCCCGTTTGCCGAACCGCTCGCCTCAACCGAAACTCATCCGCATGACCACACTCTCGCCCGCCGACCGCAGACTCCTCGACGCCGCCTACGAGCAGGCGGTCAAGTCGCTCAACGAGGGCGGCATCCCCATCGGGTCGGCGCTCGGTGCGCCCGATGGCTCGGTCATCGCCGCCGGTCACAACATGCGCGTCCAATCCGGCGACACCACCGCCCACGCCGAGGTCGCCTGCATCCGCGCCGCCGGACGCCGGTGCGACTGGCACAAACTCTCGCTCGCCTCCACGCTTTCCCCCTGCATCATGTGCTCCGGCACCGCCATCCTGCACCGCATCCCCCGCGTCATCATCGGCGAGCACAAGACATTCATGGGGGCCGAGGACCTCATGCGATCCCACGGCACCACCCTGATCCTCGCCAACGACCCCCGATGCATCGAACTGATGGAACGATTCATCCGCGAGAAGCCCGACCTCTGGAACGAGGACATCGGCATCCCCGAGGACGCGTCCTAGAATGACGCCATGAACCAAGCCCTCATGGCCGTCGGCGTCGTCCTCCTGAGCATCACCCCGCTCTTTGCACAACAGGAGGCGTTCGACCGCCTGACCGCGCTGGAGATCGCGCTCGATGCCACATACAACGCCGACCACGCCCACGGCATCGTCGCCGAGATCGACGGGCTCCAGCGCTGGCCGGGCAACAAGCCGTACCAGAAGGCCATCTCCATCGTCGAGCGCGAACTCCGCGACGCCGGCTACGTGCCGGAGCCGGACGCGACACCCCAGGACCGCCTCGTCTACCGCATCGAGCACCTGGAAACGAACGCGTGGGAGCCCATCGACGCGGTGCTCCAGATCGCCGGGCACGAAGCGCCCCTGCTCACCTTCGCGGCCAACACCAACATGATCGCGATCAACTCGATGCCCACGCCAGAGGGCGGCGTCGAAGCGGAACTCGTCTCCCTCATCGGCGTGCCGCGCAACGAGTTCCACACCATGGACCTCAAAGGCAAGATCCTCATGGCGGACATCCCGCCACCCTCGCTCGCGGCCATCGCGATCGAGAACGGCGCGATCGGCGTGCTCTCCTACGCCATCCCGGACTACAACAAACCCGAGGTCCACCGCGACTCCATCCCGCACATGGGCACATCATTCGGCGTGCCCAACGCCGTCTGGGCGCTCATGCTCTCCAACCGCGCGCGTCAGTCGCTTCTCGATGAACTCAACCGCGGCCCCGTCACACTGAGAGTCGCCATCAAGACCGAGCGCTACACCGGCGACGATCAGACCATCATCGCGGAAGTGCGCGGCTCGACCGCGCCGCAGGAACGAATCGTGTTCAGCGCCCATGTGCAGGAGCCCGGCGCCAACGACAACGGATCCGGCATCGCCTGCCAGACCGAGATGGCCCGGACGACCGCGCGGCTCCTCGCCGCGGGCAAGATCAACCCCCAACGCACCATCACATTCCTGTGGGGCAACGAAATCGCCGCCATCGCACGCTATCTCAAGGAGGACGAGGAACGCACGAAGAACATCGTGTTCGGCGTCTCGCTCGACATGGTCGGGCAGGACACCTCCAGAACCGGCGGCACCTTCCTCATCGAGAAACTCCCAGACCCCTCGGCCATCTGGACGCGCGGCGATGACAAGCACACCGAGTGGGGCGCCTCCATGCTCCGTGCCGACCAGATGCGCCCCCACTACCTCAACGATTACATCCTCGGGCGCGCCAAGCGACGCGCCGCCCAGAACCGTCCATGGGTCGTCAGCACGAACCCGTACGAGGGCGGGAGCGACCATGTGCCCTTCCTCCGCTACGGTGTGCCCGCGGTGCTCCTCTGGCACTTCACCGATGTCTATTACCACACCGATCGCGACCGCATCGAGAATGTTTCGAGGGCCGAGATGAAACATGTCGGCGTCACCGCGCTCACGGCCGCCATCTCCGGCGCCTCGGCCGACACCAGTGACGCCATGCTCTATTCGGGCGAGGTCATCATGGCGGCGATCCAGCGGATGGAAGCCGAGATCGCGCTCTCGGCCGCCGCGATCCGCGCGGGCGAGGACCCCGCCGAACAGCGCCGCATCGTCGAAGCGTGGCGCGACTGGTACCTCGAAGCGCTCAAATCGATCGCGACTATGCCCGTGGGCGGCCCGGACTCCGAGCTCCGCGCATTCATCCGCGAGAAATCCGAGATCCTGCGCGAGACCTACGCCAAGTACTCGCAGGAACTCGACGCCGCCGAGGCCGAGAGGCAAGACATCGAACCGGGAGGCACGCCATGAACAAGGCCCACGAAGAGATCCAGATGCTCGACAAGCAGATTATGGAACTCAAGAAGAAGCGCACCGACCTCTGGCGCAAGTCGCCCCGTCAGTCCTTTGACAACTACACCCTCCGCCAGACCGATGGCAGCGAAGTATCGCTGGCCGATCTCTTCGGCGACAAGAACGAACTCATCCTCGTCCACAACATGGGCAAGTCTTGCCCGTACTGCACG
>CALFMQ010000215.1 GCA_937879825.1 uncultured Phycisphaerales bacterium | reverse complement strand
TGGCGTCTCTCTGAGAGACTGAGTCAGCAGGTCCCGTGCTTCGTCGGTGCGACCGAGCCGGAGCACGGCTTCGCCGAGCCGGACCTGGAGTACCCGGATAAGCCAATGGTCTTCGGGGAGGTGGGCCATTGCCAGTTCCAATCCAGGCCGGAGAAGTTCCTGTGCTTCCTCGAACCTGTTGAGTTTGATCAGGGCCTCGCCGTGAATCTGCAACGTGACGAGCATCTCGGTTCGGCCGCCGAGTTCGTCATAGCCGCGCTCGGCCTCGGTGAGCAGCGGCAGGGCGGCCTCGTATTGCCCGGACTTCACGTAGAGCGTCGCGAGGTTGTGCATCGACGTGAATAACGGCTCATCGCGGACGCCCCGGCTGCGGTGTGCATCGAGCACGGCGACATGCATCCGCTCGGCGTCGTCGCGGCGACCCGATCGTGCGTACGCCACAGCCAGACTATTCATCGTGGTGAGCGAGTCCGCGTCGGCTCGCCCGAACTTGCGGGCTTGCGTCTCCAAGACCTCATTGAGAGTTTGGATGGCGCCGTCGAAATCATCGACATTGCGCAATGCCACGCCGACTCGCCCCTTCGCGAAGAGCGTTTGGCGATTCGATGGCCCGAGGACCCGCTCGAATAGTGAAGCCGCACGCTCGTAGCTGGCGAGCGATGCGTGTTCATCGCCCAGCGCGCGGTATGTTCTGCCAAGCACCATCTGCACTCGCGCCTCGACAAGCGGGCGCGTCGCGAACTGTTCGGCGAGCCGGCCTTCGGACGCTTCGATGGCCTCGCGCACGGTCGCGTCATTGCCCAGTTCGTTCGGGCTGACGGAGGAGATCATGTCCTCAAGAAACTGCGCGATCGCCTGCGATGTATCCGCTTCGGAAACGGCCCGTTTGTGTTGCCAGTTGACGAAGATCAACGACCAGATGGTGAACGCGGTCACAAGGACGGACGCGGCGGTCAGCAACTTGTGCCTGGCGATGAACCGGCCGATGAGATAGTGGAGCCGCGGCTGTCTGGCGTGGATGGGCGCCCTGCTCAGGATGCGGCGCAGGTCGTCGGAGAGGGCTGCGGCTGTCTCGTAGCGATGGTTCGGCTCCCTCGATGTCGCCTTGGCGATGACTGTCTGGATGTCGCCTCTGAGGGACTTGTCAATGAGCCCGAGGGGTGATGGGGTGTGCGTCGCGAGTTTGGACAGGGCCTCGCCCAGCGAGAGTCCCTTCAGGTCGCAGAATTCTCGCCCGGACATGACGAGGTAGGCAACGGTGCCGAGTGAGTAGATGTCCGATCGCGCGTCGATCAGCGTGTCGTCACCGTCCCGCTGCTCGGGGCTCATGTACGCGAGTGTCCCGATGAGCCCGCTCGAGTCGGTCCGGAGGTGGCCGATTGTCTGCTTCGTGTCCAGGAGCCGCGCCACGCCGAAGTCAACAATCGTCGGCTTGCCGATCCCGTCCTTGGATGGGGTTACAAGGATGTTCGCCGGCTTGAGATCGCGGTGGATGACGCCGCGTGTGTGAGCGGACTGGAGCGCCGTGGCGGCTTTGGCGATGAGTTCGATGCGCTGTCGCGTCGAGAGCGCGTGCTCGGTCACGAACTCATCGATCGGCACGCCCTCGACGAGTTCCATCACGATGTATGGCGTCGAGTGGCCCGCGATCCGGACCGTCCCCGACTCGTAGACTCGGGCGATACCGGGCGCTTCGATGCGCGCCAGCAGGTTCGCCTCCCGCTTCATAAGCGTTACGAACTCCGGGGAACTGATGCGCGAGAGCACCTTGATCGCGACGCGACGGCGCGGCTCCCGCTGCTCGGCCTCGTACACAATCCCCATCCCGCCCCGCCCGATCTTTCGGACGACGCGGAACGCACCGATTTCCTCGGGGACTTCGTGCTCGATCGCCGACTGCTGGAACGCCGACTCGATCATCGTGCGAATCGGCGAGGTGCCGTCGATGGCGGGGGGCCGATCGTAGTCGAGCAATGACTCGACCTCGCGCCGGAGATCCTCGCATCCGGCGCAATGCTCGGCCAGATAGGCCCGGCGGTCGGCCGGATCGAGGGAGACACATTTCTCGAAAAGTGCCGCGGCCTCGTGATATCGGTTATTGCTCATCGTTCCGATCAATCCCGAGTGACCTGAGCAGCCACGCACGCGCGAAGCGCCAGTCGGATCGAATCGTGCGTTCGCTCACGCCCAGCACACGCGCCATTTCGCTCTCTGTCATATCGGCGAAGCATCTCATCTCGACGACGCGGGCGTGGCGTTCGTGGAGTTCACCGAGCTGCATGATCGCTTCGTCGATAGCGAGAATATCCGACGACTCGACGCCGGAGTCAATGGCGAGCCCGGAAAGAGTGACCCGATGGAGATCGGGCCCGCCGCGTTTGAGCCGGCGCTTCGATCGCGCATGATCGACCAGGGTCTGCTTCATGGCGCGGGCCGCGAGCGCTCTGAAGTGATCCAGATCGAGCGGCTGGCTCGTGGACTTGGCCATCCTGATGTAGGCCTCGTGGATGAGCGCGGTCGGCTGAAGTGTGTGCCCGGGAGATTGATGACGGAGCCATGACTCGGCCAGCGCGTGCAGCCCCTCGTAGAGTTCGCTCATAAGAGCGTTACAACTGGAGGGGCCTTCATCTCCCATGCAAACGCATAATACTTGCGATTCGGGCCCGATCCTTCGGGAAAATATGTCGCAGCGACAAAATGAGTTTCCCGTGATCGGGACTTTCATCGTTTGGTCCATTGATGGGGAGCTCGTCTGTGCGTCCCGTCGATCGCCGTGTCCTCCGCGGTGATTCATCGATTCCTTATTGGACTGGCCGTAACCGATTGCGAATACGGGAATTGCGAAGAGGGAGCCGCGAATGAGCCATCGAAAGAGCGTGATGTATGTGGTGTTGATGAGCATCGCTCTGATTTTCAGCAGCGTGGCTCGGGCCGGGGACACCGAGTTCACCTATCAGGGCCACCTGACCGACTCCGGGACGCCTGTGGACGGGATGGTGGATATCGATGTCTCGCTCTGGGACGCCGATGCGATGGGCACGCAGATCGGTACGACGCAGAGTCTTGTCGGTGTGCCGGTCACGGAGGGTGTCTTCTCGATCGCGCTCGACTTCGGCGGCGCCGCGTTTGACGGCGATCGCTGGATCGAGATCTCGATCAACGCGAACACGCTCTCGCCGCGCCAGAAGGTGACGGCGGCCCCGTACGCGATTCAGACGCGTGGGCTGTTCGTTGACGACCTGGGTCAGGTCGGGATCGGCCACAACCAGCCCGATGCGCTGGCGCACCTCAAGGGCGGCGATCTGATCATCCAGGCGGACGACAACGCCCTCTCGCAGAGCATCTTCTTCCAGAACGATGACGGCAACTTCGTGAGCCGCATCTTCCGCACGCCCGGCGAGACGCCCGGCTACCCCGACCTGCGGATCGCCACGGGGCACTCGAACGACCTGAGCGACTTCATCACTTCGATCATCATCCGCGATCGTGAAGCGGACGACCTCACACGGGTCGGCATCGGTGACCATGTGCCCTCCGCTCACCTTGATCTGCGCAGCGACGGCCAGACGCAGTCGACCTTTAAGGCCGTGCATCACAATCCGATGGGCTCGGTCCCCACGGCGTACATCGAGAATCAGTCGACTTCGGCGATCGCACTCTCGGCGCTCTGCACCGCGACTTCGGGTTCTCCGATCGCCGTGCGCGGCGAGGTCGTGACGTCGGGCGGCATCGGTGTGTACGGCAAGGGCACGGCTTCGTCCGGTCCTGCGATCGGCGTCAAGGGCGAGAGCAGCGCACAGACCGGGTTCGGCGTCGTCGGGCTCACGACCGGGACGACCGGCGTGTCGTACGGCGTGTACGGGGACGCCAACGGCAACGCGAGCAACTACGGCGTGTTCTCCAACGGCAATCTCGGCGCGTCGGGTCTCAAGACCTTCCGCATCGATCACCCGCTCGCGCCGGATCGCATGTATCTGCAGCACTACTCGTCGGAAGGCCCCGAGCCCATCAACGAGTATTCCGGCAATGTGATCCTCGGTAACGACGGCAGCGCGTGGGTGCGGCTGCCCGAGTACTTCGAGGCGATCAACACCGACTTCCGGTACACGCTCACCGCGATCGGTGCGCCCGCGCCGGGGCTGTATGTCGCCCGGGAGGTGCGCGACAACATGTTCACCATCGCCGGCGGGCAGCCGGGGCAGAAGATCTCGTGGGAGGTCAAGGCGCGCCGCAACGACCCGTATGTCCGCGCCAACGCGACACCGTCGGAGATTACCAAGCGGGGCGCGGAGATCGGTCGCTATCTGCAGCCGGAGTTGTACGGCAAGCCGAAGTCGCTCGGCATCACGCCGCAGACTGTCAACGAGCCCGCGCGTTCCGACTCCGACCGGTAAGCACCGCCCAACAGGAGACACCCCATGAATCGTGCCGCCAAGACCATCGGGCCGTGCGTCCTCACCGCGCTCATCTCGTGCCTGACCATCACGCCGACCGCACCCGGGCAGACATCCGATCCGCTGACGAAACTCCGGCAGCGTGTTGACAGCGGAGAACTCGAGAAGCGACTCGCCGACCAACTGACGCAGGAGATTACCGGCGGGCCGGATGATATTGCCAACGGTGTTGCGCTCCACACCGTGGAATGGGAGCGGACCTATCAGCCCATGGGCATCTCGCCCGTGGCCAATAGTCAGATCAGACTCCAAGACGGCAAGATTGATCTCGAGGGCAACATGATCCTGCGGGGGTCTTACTATCCGCCCGGAGCTCTGGGTGGGGGCTATTTCGTTGCGAAGTTCGACGGGGATGACGGGGCGCTCATCTGGGAGACGATTCAACTCAGCGCGGCCAGCGACTATTTGCAGGCGTGGGATCTCGCCGTCGATCTCGATGGCAACTCCTATGTCACCTTTGAACGAAGAGACACCGGCACTGTCTTCGAGTCCA
>CALFMQ010000214.1 GCA_937879825.1 uncultured Phycisphaerales bacterium | reverse complement strand
GCTCGCCTCGGCGCTCAAACAGGACAGCGTCCCGATTATCTCCATCACCGGCGGCGAGGGACAATCAACGCTCGCCCGGCTCGCCACCGTCGCCCTGACGCTGGGCCAGATCACCGAGGCGTCCGACATCGGCCTCGCGCCCACCTGCTCCACCACCGCGACCCTCGCGCTGGGCGACGCCCTCGCCATCGCCGCCGCGCAGAGGCGATCATTCACCGCCGACGACTTCGCCCGCCACCATCCCGGCGGCTCCCTCGGGGGACTCCTCCGCCCGGTCGTCGAGGTCCTCCGGTTCATCGCAGGCAAAACGCTCCCCGTTGTGGACGACTCCCTCACGCTCCGCCAGGCGCTCCACGAGGGCGAGAAACTCGGGCGACGCCCCGGCGCGATGATCCTCGTCGATGCACAAGGGAAACTCTCAGGCATCTTCACCGACTCCGACCTCCGCCGCCTCATGCTCAAGGACACCGCATCGCTCGACGCGCCCGTCCGCAGCGCGATGACGCGCACCCCCAAATCGCTCCCGGACACATCGCTGGTCCGCGACGCCGTCCACCTCATGGCGCAGACGCGCCAAGACGAGATCCCCGTTGTCGACGCCCAGGGCAAACCGGTCGGCCTGCTCGACGTGCAGGACCTCATCACCCTCCGCGTGGTGCGCGGATGAACGCGCGCGCCACGGGCCGCACCGCCGCGATCGTCGTGCTCGTGGCGGTCCTCGCGTTCATCGGCCTCGCGTGGGTCTTCGCTCCCAAGCCGAAGCACGCACCATCCAATAGCGCCGACATCAGATCGCAGCCGCCACCCGACATCCCCTCGCCGAGCAACACCACCGTCATTGATCCGTCCAAGCCGGGCGTCAACATCGAACATCTCGTGCAGGAGGGCGGGCGGGGCCAATGGACCGGGCGTCTCTCCGCCGACGGCGCGCCGTACCGATTCGAATACGAACACCTCGAGCCCCGCGAGCAAGGCGTCATCGAACTCGATCAACCCGTCCTCTGGCTCGCCGATGACGAAAGATCCATCGTCTTCCGCGCGGCCTCGGCGCGCATGCGCCGACCGCCCGGCGAACGCGAACCCTCCGACGGGCGCCTCACGGGCGGCATCGTCGCCGACATCTACGAGGGGCGCGTCGAGGACGAGGCCTCCATCGATCCCACCCGCCGCCTCGCGCGCATCACGCTCGACTCCCTCGAGTTCGAACGCGATCGTCTCCTCGTCCGCACCGAGGACGACGTCCGCATCGCGGGCACCGGAATCGATGCGCTCCTCCGCGGGCTGTCCGTCTCCCTCTCCGAGGACGAGTCGCCCCTGCGCCTCCTGCGCGTCGCCCGGGGCGGGCATGTCAACATCACACCCGACTTCTTCGACCGAAACAACGCCGCGCCGAAGGACTCAAGCACCCCTCGAGCATCGAACACCAACGCCGACCCGGCGGAGTCGGCGGCCGCGCGTGAGACCTTCTATCAACTCGTCCTGAACGACGCCGTGCAGGTCGACGCCGCTAGCGCCAACATCAAGGGCGCATCACTCCGCGCACTGGCGACACTCATCGACGGCGAACTCCCCAGTGACGCCATCGCCAACTTCGATCGGAGTCTCAGCGATTCACATGACCCGACGAGCGTTCCGGGCTCCGAGCCGTCCGCGGACGAGACACCATCGATCACCGAGCCGCGGCGCTACGCCATCGCGTGGGAGGGCCCCCTCGAACTCTCGCCACTCGAAGAACGCCCCGATGAGCTCCTGCACGACAAACTTTTCGTCTCGTTCCTCGCTGGCGCGCAGTCGCCGGCGCGCCTGACCGAGTCCACGCTCGATCTCGATCTCGCCGCCCAATCCATCGCCTACGGCGCGACACGACGCCACATCGCGCTCGGCGGCAACGCCGATCCGCAAGGCGTCACCGTCATCCTCCCGGAGTCGGGCGGCTTCGTCGGCACCGCGCTCGAGATCGACCTCACCACCGGCGTCGGCAGCGCCGCCGGGCCGCACAACATCCGCGCCTTCGGAACCTCCTCGCAGATCACCTCCACAGGCCGCGCCGATTTTCTCTTCGATACCTCCCGCGGCCCCATCGGCTCGGGCGCGCCCGTCTACCCGCGATCCATCATCTACACCGACGGCGTCGAGGCGCGCACCGCCGATGCGCTCCTGCGGGGCGACTCCATCCGCGCCGCATTCACGGATGCTTCCCACGACACACCCGGATCGCTCGCATCCGTCGCCGTCCGCGACAACGCCCGCGCCCAGGACAACCGCGGCTCATGGATCGAGTCCGGCGCGATCGACATCCTCTTCGCGCCGGACCCCGACAACGACAACCGCCCGACCCCCTTCAGCGCCCGCGCGTCCGGCGGCCTCCGCGCCGGCTCGCCAGAGGCGACGCTCGCCGCCCAACAACTCGAAGCCGACATCGTGCCCGACGACTCGGGCGATCCTGAAATCGGACGATTCACGATCAAGGACGAGGTCGCCGTCACGCTCGCCGACGGCACCACCGCGTCGGGCGACCTCATCACGGGCGACGCACGCGACCAGCGCATCGACCTCGCGGGCGCTCCCGCTCGCATCGAACGCGCAGACGACACCGGCACCGCGACGCTCGAAGCCGACGCCTTCGCGCTCGATGGCGTGGCACGAACCCTCGCCGTCGCCGGACCCGGCAAGGCCCACGCACGCTCGAACAGCGCTGACACCGAAACAAGCACCGTCGAAGTGATGTGGGACCGATCGCTCCTGTTCGATGACGCGCACGGTGTTGGAGGCAGAGCCGAAGTCGCCGGCGCTGTGGATGTCAGCGCCGAAGAGCACTTCGTCTCCGACTCCGGCGCACGAGGTATCCGGACCCACAACGCCAAGGGCGACCGCGTCACGCTCGATCTCTCCGCTATCAACTCCGGCACAAGCGCCCGCGAACTCATCCGCGCCCTGATCGAGGGAACTTCGCAGGAGGAGCCGGGCTGGTCGCGCGTCGAGTCGCGCATCTACGCCATCGACGCCGACGGCTCCCGACGCCTCCTGGGCGTGCTCTTCGTCACCGGCCCGCTCATGGACGCGAGCCCAACCGCGCAGACCGTCGCCGTCGCGGGCCCCGGACGCCTCCTTATCGACAACCGCGCCGACGCGACCCGCAACGACGCCGACCTCGTCGGAGCCGATCCCGACTCGCTCACTGCCGCGCTGGGCACCTCCCTCTTCGAATGGAGCGAGCGCCTCGACCTCGACGCCCTCGCCGGCTCGGCCCTGATGCAAGGCGCCGTGTCATTCCGCCACCTGAACCCATCGACGAGCGAAGTCACCGACCTCCGCGCCGATGAACTCCGCGCATCATTCGACACCGCGTCCAACACACAGAGCGCCGCGCTGCGCGACATCTCCGCGATCGGAACCGTCGTCGCGCGCCACGGCTCGCTCCAGATCGTCGCCGACGCCGCCCGCTACGATGCGCTCACCGGCGAGATACTTGCGCGGGGCGAGAACGGCAGGCGCGTCACCATCCTCGATACGGCGACAGGCCGCCAGGACGAGGCCGGCGCGATCCGCCTCAATCTCGAGACGGGCGCGTGGAGCGTGACGGACCCCTCCGCGGTCATCATCCCGATGCGGTAGCGCCGCAGCACGGGAATAGCGGCCATCCTTGCCCGGTTGGGTCGTGTGCCTACCATTCTCACCAAGGAGAACCGCCTCATGCGCACGCTCGTCGCCATCCCCGTCTACAACGAAGAGAACTATGTCGATCGCGTCATGGCACGCGTCTTGGAGTTCGCCGAGCGCGTGCTCGTCATCGACGACGGCTCCACCGACGCGACGCCGTGCAAACTCCCGAAGCACCCCGTCGAGGTCATCCGCCACGCGACCAACCGCGGCTACGGCCGCTCGATGCAGGACGCCTTCCGCTGGGCCATGGTCGATAACTGCGACTGGGTCATCACCATGGACTGCGACGAGCAGCACGAACCCGAGTCCATCCCCGACTTCGTCCGCGCGGCGCAGGCCGACACGCACGATGTCATCTCCGGATCGCGCTACCTCAACCAACTCAACGGCAACGACACGCCCCCCGAGAACCGACGCGCCATCAACGCCACCCTCACCAAGGAACTCAATGAGCGCCTCGGGCTCAACATCACCGACGCGTTCTGCGGCTTCAAGGCCTACCGCGTCGACGCCCTCCGCCGACTCTCGCTCTCCGAAGACGGCTACGCCTTCCCGATGCAGTTCTGGGTCCAGGCCGTTGCCCACAACCTCCGCATCACCGAGATCCCTATCCGCCTGATCTACAAAGACCCCAAGCGCACCTTCGGCGGCCCGCTCAACGACGACGACACACGCCTCGCCTACTACCGGCGCGTCCTCGAGCGCGAACTCACAGCCAACGCCGACCGGCTCCCCGAGTCCGCCCGGACAACCTCATGGTGCTCGTGCTGCTGCAAGCGATGAGCGCCCCCCCCATTCCCCCAACCACTCCGCTCGCCGAGCCGAGGGCGCGAGCCACACTTCCCTCCGGATGGGACGCGCGCCTGCGCAACTTCAACATCGACCGGCGCGCGCGCATCTTTCGCTCACAACTCGGGCTCCCCGACGACAAGCCCGTCATCATGACCGGGCATCAGCCCGTCATCTGGCACGCCGGTATCCTCGCCAAGTACCTCGCCGCCGATGCGCTCGCCCAGCACTTCAACGGCGCACAGGCGCGCCTCCTCATCGACCACGCCGACGACGACCCGTTCGCGTTTCGGGTGCCAGTGCTCAACGATCAGGGCCTCACCGCCGAGCACACCATCAAACTCGCAAGCAACCACACCCCCGGCCAGCCCGTGCGCTCGCGCGCTTCGATCAAGCCCACGCCGCCCGCCGACCTGCGCTACGCGCACCGATCGGTGAAGGAGGGCACTCAGCGCATACGAGACTCGCTCGCCGCCCACGCCAACGCCGCCTC
>CALFMQ010000213.1 GCA_937879825.1 uncultured Phycisphaerales bacterium | reverse complement strand
CTGTGCTCTCTGTGTTCTCTGTGGTGAGTCTCTTCTGGGCGTTCTCTGTGGTAAGTGTCTTCTCCACCACCGACCCCACCCTTCCGTCGCTCAGCACCGTCACGATCCGATCCCCCGCCTTCACCCGCTTCGCGCTCCGCACCACCTTCCCGTCCGCGCCCACCGTCACCGAATACCCCCGCCGCATCACCTCCATCGGCCCGATCACGCCCAATACCGACCGCGCCTCGCGCAAACGCGACTCGCTCCGCTCCACACGCCGCCCGATAGCACCCAGCGCATCACCCCGCGCCCGCGCCACCCGCTCCCGCGCCCGCTCAACAATCTCCGTCGGCTCCGCCATCACCCGCCGCCGCCGGAGCGACTCAACCCGTTTCGTTTCATGCTCCAACCTTCGCGTCAGCATCGCCCTCGATCGCGCCCGCATCTGCGCGATCTGCTCCAGCAGCGCGCCCTTGTCGGGCGTCAATCGCATCGCCGCCTGCGTCGGCGTCGCGCACCGCTCATCCGCCACCAGCTCCGCGATCGTCACATCCGTCTCGTGCCCGATCGCCGCCACCACCGGCACCTTGCACCGCAGAATCGCCTCCGCCACCACCCGCTCATTGAACGCCCACAGGTCCTCCATCGACCCGCCCCCCCGCGTCACGAGCACCGCATCCACGCCCAACCGCTCATGCTCCGCGCTGAGCCACTCAATCGCTCGCACGATCTCCCCCGCCGCGCCCTCCCCCTGCACCCGCGCATCCACCACCACAATCTCCACCGCCGCGCACCGCCGCCCCGCCGTCACGATCACATCCGCAAGCGCAGCACCCGTCCGCGAGGTCACCACCGCGATCCGCCGCGGAAAGTTCGGCAGCCGCCGCTTCCGCGCCGCATCGAACCACCCCAACCCGCGCAACTCCGCAACCAGTTTCCTGAACCGCACCTCCAGCGGCCCCTCGCCCACCGGCTCCACCGACTCCACATACACCTGCGTCCGGCCCTGCTTGTCGAAAAAGTCCACCCGCCCCGTCACCACCACCTGCTGCCCGTTCTCGATCGCCGCGCCGACCTTCCGCGCGCTCTGCGCGAACATCACGCACGAGATCACCGCCTCCTCATCCTTCAGATCGAAGTACCAGTGCGTCCGGTCGCGGAACCCGCTCACCTCACCGACCACCCGCACCCTCGCCGGCAAACCCTTCCGCAGCGCCGCGCCGATGAGCCGGCACAGGTCCCCGACCCGCAGCAGGCCATCGCCGCCCGCCGGCGCATCCGCCGCCGCCTTCATCCGCCCCGGATCAAATGGCAATCGCGCGCCGCTCATCAGAACTGAATCGGAATCCCTTCCTTGCGATACTTCTCGAGCAGCAACTGCGCCTCAAGCAGCGCCTTCTCCAGCCGCCGCGCCGCATCGTTCAACGAGTTGAACAAATCCGGATTCTGCACCAACTGCCCCATCGTCCCCTGACCGCTGTTGATCTGCGCCAAGAGGAACTGCATCTCCGTCAGCACCGTCCCCATCTGCTCCGCCGTCCGCTCAACCTTGATGCTCAGATCCCCGAGGTCCTCGCCGATCGCCCCCGCCTGCGTCTGAAGCGTCCCCGCCGCCTGCTCCCACGCCTCGACCGCGCTCGCCAGACCCTCCGCGGCCTCGGACCCCTTCTGCGCAAAGGTCCGCACATCCTCACGCATCGCCTCGTCATCGAGCCACGCGTTCGCCTGCACCAGCGCCCGGTCGAGCCGCTTCACCGCCGTCGCGATATTCGCCGGCTGCGCGCCCGAGTCCACCTCCGCAAGATCGCGATCCGCCAACATCGCCTTCACACGCTCGCCGATCTCCGTGTATGTCGTGCTCAACCGATTGAACGAGTCCACCGCGTCCTCAACCTTGTCGAGCCGGCCCCCCAGCAAACTAGTCAACTCATCCAGCATCCCCTGCGCCTGCGCCGTGAGCGTCTCGCCCTCGTTGATGTACTCGATCGCCGCCGCCAGATCGCCCGCACGAGGCGTCAACTCCACGCTCGTATCGCCCACAAGCCCCCGTTCCAGCTTCACCACCACATCCCGTGGCACGCGAACCCCCTCGCGGATCGCCAGCTCGACCAGCGCGCCCATCCGAGGATCGTCCGCGGGCGAGAGCCGCGCCACATTCCCGATCCGCACGCCGTTCATCGTCACCGGTGAGGCCTTCGTCACGCCCCCCGCCGTGTTCAACTGAAGCGTAATCGGGTAGTGCGGGGGCTTCCCGAAACTCATCTCCCCGAACAACATCAGCATGAAAACCAAACCCGCCGCGCCCAGGATCGCCGTCAACCCCACGATGAAGTCCCGCATCGTCCGCTTCATGCCGACGCCTCCTGCTCCGTTGCCCGCGTCTCGACATCCTTGCCCTCGATGAACTGCCGGACACGCCCGTCCTTGCTCGTCCGCATCGCATCCATCGTCCCGTCCGCGATCACCCGGCCGTCCCCGATCAGCACCACACGGTCCGCCACCTTGCCCGCGGCCTCGAGATCGTGCGTCACCACCACGCTCGTCACGCCCAGATCGCGCTTCATCCGATTGATAAGCCGCGCAATGCCGTCCGCGCGAATCGGATCCAGCCCGGTCGTCGGTTCATCGTAGAGGATCGCCCTCGGTTTCATGATGATCGCCCGCGCCAGCGCCACCCGCTTCTGCTGCCCCCCCGACAACTCCGCCGG
>CALFMQ010000212.1 GCA_937879825.1 uncultured Phycisphaerales bacterium | reverse complement strand
GCGTCAGATCTCTATCTCAAATTGGGGAATCAGCAGGCGGCGATCGACACGCTGTCGTTGGCCCACCAGGCCGCACCCGACGACGACGATCTGACCTTCCGTTTGGCTCGAGCGCTCGCGCTCGCTTCGCGCACGCAGGAGGCGATCGATCATCTCAAGATCTTGCTCGATCGGACACCCAGCGCGCTCATGCCCCTCCGGCTCCACGCGGAACTCTGCTTCCAGACCGGCCAACTCCAGTTCGCGCTCGAGTCCTTCACCAGACTCTGCGAACTCAAGCCCCGCTCCCCCGAAGGGCACATAAACCGGGTCCGGTGCCTTCACACGCTGCTCATGCCCGAGGAAGCGATCCAGGCCGCCAAGGACGGACTCGATCGTTGCCCGACCTCGATCGATCTGCGGCTCGCGCTGGCTCAGGTGCTCTTCGATCAGGGCAACGATGAACTGGCGCTCGAGGTCTACGACGAAGTCCTCCAGATTCAAGAGCACGCCGGCGCCCTCATCGGCAAGGGCCGGTGCTTGCAACGTATCGCCGACGCCGGATGCCCTGAGACCGTCGCTCGGCGGGCCATCGAGATCGCGCCGGACATCATCGAGTCATACCGCCTCCTGGCGTCGGTACAGCGCGACAGCGGTCAGCCCGAACTGGCCGTCGATACACTCCGAGCCGGACTCGCAGCATCGTCTGACACCGGCGAGTCTCGCGGCCACGCATGCATCGAACTGGCGCAATGCCTCGATAAGATCGACAGCTTCGACGACGCCTACAACATGGTCGAGGAGGCGCACCGGGAACTCGCCCCCGCACACGTCGCCGATGCCTATCACTGGCGCACATTCGTATCACAACTGCTCGAATGGCGCGAGTCCCCGTCCGCCGCACAGGCCGCTCGCTGGGGCACACAGGCCCCTACATCGAACGGTCGAGCGGCACCCACATTCCTCGTCGGATTCCCGCGATCCGGCACGACGCTCGTCGAGCAGATGATCGGCTCGCTCGATGGATGGATCACGAGCGACGAGAAGCCCATGCTCGCGCAGCTCGAAGGAACGCTCGCGCGCAAGGTGGGTGTCGCCGTTCGCGAGTTGCGCGAGTCACTGGACAGACTCACCGACTCGGACATCGAATGGGCCCGAGCTTGGTACTACGAGCTGTGCGAGTTTCACCTCGGACCCGATGCCGCCGAAGCGAAGATCCTTGACAAGCAACCGTACAACACCCCGCTATTGGCGCTAATCAGGCGGATCTTCCCCGATGCCAAAGTCCTGGTGGCGTTCCGTGACCCACGCGATGTCTGCCTGAGCGTCATCATGCAGGATGTCACGCCTAACCGCGGCATGCGCCACTATCCCACCATTGACGCCGTCGCCAAGGTCTACGACGCGATGATGGGGCTCTACCTCATCGACCGTGAACGTCTCGGCCTGTCGATCCACGAGTTCCGGTACGAGGACGTCGTCACAGACACCGAAACGCAACTCCGCGCGATCCTTGAGTTTCTGGGTGAGCCATGGACCGAAGCCGTGCTCGAATACACCCGACGAACGGCAGATCGCCGCTCGCGCATTAACGCAGTGTCAGTCAAGCAGGATGTCTACACGAGCGCCGTCGCCCGCTGGAAGAACTACCAGCACCGAGTCGGGCATGTATTCCCGCAGCTCGATCCCTTCCGGCTGAAGTTCGGCTACACCTGAACCGCCCATAGTCATTGCAGATGCCCAATGAAAACGGGCGTCCCGAAGGACGCCCGTGATCGCTTGCTTGATTCCCGAGCCGTCTCGGCTTACCAGTCGGACTCAGGCACGCCCATGCCCGAACGATCCGGGCCCGCGGGACGCTTGGGCGGCTCAAATGCACCACGCTCGATCTCGCCCATCACCTGGCGGATGGCCGCATCCAACTGCGGGTCGCCGCCATCAACCATGAGCGCCGGATCATCGATCACCTCGATGTCCGGATCGACGCCGTGGCCCTCGATGCCCCAGGTTCCGTCCAACTCGTAGTACCCGAAGGTGGGAACCGCCGTGTAGCCGCCGTCGATCAAGCCCGGGTTGCCCGAGATGCCGACCAGCCCGCCCCATGTCCGCATGCCGATCAACTTGCCGAGCCCGTTCTGACGGAACAGTGCCGGG
Source organism: uncultured Phycisphaerales bacterium (assembly GCA_937879825.1). Taxonomy (GTDB): domain Bacteria; phylum Planctomycetota; class Phycisphaerae; order Phycisphaerales; family UBA1924; genus JACKHC01. The sequence continues at coordinate 1,233 of CALFMQ010000212.1, read as the reverse complement.
AACATGTCACCGCCCGATCCCGCCAACCCGTTGATGAGCATCACCTTCTTCGATTGCGAGGAGTCGGGCGGCCACGGCCAATCCTTCCCGTCCCGACGCGCCCAGAAGTTCACAAGCGGACGATTCATCAACTCGATGAACCGGGTCGGAATCTGCCCGCCGCCGTTCCATCGCTCGTCAATGATGAGCCCGTCCTTGGCCGCCTGCCCGTAGAACTGACGGAACAGGTCGTTCTGCCCATCCACGCCCGTGTTCGGCACATAGATGTATCCGACACGACCGTTGGTCTTGTATTCGACGTAAGCGCGGTTCCGCTCGATCCAGGCGCGGTACCGCAGGTTGCCCTCATCGCCGATCGGCTTGACGAGCACTTCCCGCGCATCGTCGTCCATCACGGGCTTGTCCGAAACGGTCAGCAACGTGGTTTTCCCGGCCGTTCCCATGAACGCCGCCCACGGGCTCTTGCTCGTATCAACGGGCACACCGTTCACGGCCAGCAGGAAGTCGCCCTCCTTGACGTCAACGCCCGGCTGCGAAAGCGGCCCACGCGCGTCCGCATCCCACGCGCCGCCCTCGTAGATCTTCGAGATGCGGAACGCCGAACCCTCCGGAGTCGAACCGATCTCGTAGTCGCAACCGAGCATGCCGACACCGTTGCCCCACGGCTCATCCTCGGTGTCGCCGCCCCAGTAGTACGCGTGACCGACATTCAGTTCCGAGATCATCTCGCCGATCACGAACGACACATCTTCGCGCGTCACGCAATCTTCGAGCATCTTCGAGTACCGGTACCGCACGCCCTCCCAGTCCACGCCGTGCATGTTGCGGTCGTAGAAGAAGTCGCGCTGAATCCGCCACGCGTCGGTGAAGATCTGCATCCATTCCTCACGCGGCTCGATCGTGCCCTTCATCATGCTGGTATCGATCGGCTTGGCGATCGACTGCCCGGGCGCGGCGCTCACGATCGCGAACCCGGTCGGGCCCGCCACACCGAGCTTCTTGCCGTCGGCCGAGACCTCGTACTGACCCACGCCCGAGACGACATTCTTCTCGCCGCCGTCCTTGTCGGTGATGTCGTACAACTTCACCGATGGCATGCCGTCGCCGCCACGCATGTAGAGCAGCTGATTCTTGTCGTTGACGCCCAGCATGCCGAAGTTGCCCGCCTCGACCGGCAGCAGCATCGCGCGACGCTCGAAGCCGTCCAGATCGATCTTCACCGGCTCATCCGAC
>CALFMQ010000211.1 GCA_937879825.1 uncultured Phycisphaerales bacterium | reverse complement strand
GTCACCACTTGTCGGCGCAGCGCCCTCCTCCGACGCACGGGGGGCGACGGGGGAGGTGTCACGCGCCAGCGTGACGGAGGGGGCTCCTTCAAATATCCGGTGAACGAAAGCCCCTAAAAACGAACAAGCCCGGCACTCCGAAGAGGCCGGGCTCATTCTTGGGGGGGGGCTTGTGACCGGCTACTCAGCCGGATGATTTCTGCTCTGCCGTATAACCATACTTCCTCTTGAGCGGCTTGACAACCAGGCCGCTCCGAATCGCCGTGGTCGACACATGAGTGTTGATAACTTTGCCGTCCACGAGGATGTCCATCTTCTGCAGGTTCGCCTTGAACTTCCGGCGCGAGATGCCGGAGGTCTTCAGACCGAAGCCGCCCTTCTTGATGGCAGCACCGCTCCGGGCAATGCGATTGCCGAAGGAAACCGACTTGCCTGTAAAGAAGCACTGCTTGGGCATTGGGCAAACTCCGCTCAGGCGAACCCATCCAACAGGCACGCCTCCCGACTCGGGGCGGAGATCGTACCGACACCGCCCCCCCCATGCAACCCCCGCGCCGCCTCCCCGCCCATCCACATCCGATCCCCGCCGCTCCCCTACCCTCCCAGCATGGCCGCAACCGCCATATTCACACTTCTATCCGCTCTCCTCATCGCTCAGGACGCCCCCATGCCCCCCACCACCCCCTCCGACACCCACACCAACCGACTCGCCGCCGAGTCCAGCCCCTACCTCCTCCAGCACGCCCACAACCCCGTCGACTGGTACCCGTGGGGCGAAGAAGCATTCGCCGAGGCCCGCCGCCGGGGCGTCCCCATCTTCCTCTCCGTCGGTTACGCCACCTGCTACTGGTGCCATGTCATGGAGCGCGAGTCCTTCGAGAACGAGACCGTCGCCAAGGTCCTCAACGAGCACTTCGTGTGCATCAAGGTCGACCGCGAGCAGCGACCCGATATCGACGACATCTACATGCAGGCCGTGCAGCTCTACACCCAGGGCCACGGCGGCTGGCCCATGTCCGTCTGGCTCACGCCCCCCGGCGCGCGTTCCGACTCCGACCCCGGGCTCGAACCCTTCTTCGCCGGCACCTACTTCCCGCCCGTCGATGACCCGCGCTTCCAGCGCCCGGGCTTCGCCAACCTCTGCGCCAACATCTCCGCCGCATGGAAAGACAAGCGCGAAGAGGTCCTCAAGCAGGCCGCGCAGACCACCGCGCTCATCCGCGAGCAGCTCGCCGCCGAGACCGAGCCCGTCCGCATCGACGAGACGCAACTCGCCGAGGGCGTGCAGACACTCCTCCGCATCTACGACGCCGACAACGGCGGCTTCGGCGGCGGCCAGACAAAATTCCCACAGCCCGTCTATCTCGATTTCCTGATGACCGTCGCGCCGGGCATCGACGATCCCGCCGCGCGCAACGCCGTGGACAACGCCATCCGCCATACGCTCGACAAGATGGCCACCGGCGGCATCAACGATCACCTCGCCGGCGGATTCCACCGGTATTCCGTCGATCCGCGCTGGGAAGTCCCCCACTTCGAGAAAATGCTCTACGACAACGCGCAGCTCGCGACGACCTACGCGACGCGCTATATGCAAACGGATGATCCGCTCGATGCGCGCGTGGTGCGCCGGACGCTGGACTATGTGCTGCGTGAGATGACCGACGCCAAGGGCGGCTTCTATTCGGCGCAGGACGCCGAGGCGCAGCACCGCGAGGGGCTGACCTTCCTTTGGACGCCAGAGGAAGTGCGTGCGGTGCTGGGCGATGACGACGGCGCATTCGCGTGCCGCGTGTATTCGCTGGACAAATCGCCGAACTTCCGTGACCCGCACCACCCCGAGGACCCGCCGAGCCATGTGCTGGTGATGGGCGCACGCCCGGAGGAACTGGCCCGGCGGGAGGGCCTGAGCACCGACAAGTTTTATGCGCGCCTGGACGCGGTCAACGACGCGTTGCATGCGCACCGCAAGCGTCGCCCGCAGCCGACAACGGACGACAAGGTGCTCGCCGGGTGGAACGGATTGATGATCGGCGCGATGAGCGACGGGGCGCGTGCGCTCGGGGATGAGAAGTATCTGGACGCCGCGGAGAAGGCGGCGCGGTTTGTGATGGGGTCCATGCGCACGGAGGCCGACGGTCTGATGCGGGTGTGGCGCGCCGGCACGCTCGGCACGAGCGCTTTCTTGGAGGACTACGCGTTCCTCGCTCAGGGGCTCTGTGCGCTCGCGCACGCGGAGAAGGCGTCCGGGCGCGACGCGGTTTGGGCGAAGAAGAGCGCAGATTGGTGCATTTCGCGCGCGTTTGTTGAATTCGACGCCGGAAACGGCGCGCTTTTCGACACCCGCGAGGGGCAAGTCGACCTCCTCGTGCGCACGCGGGGCGTGTATGACGGCGCGGTGCCCAGCGCCTCGGGGGTGATGATCCACGCGCTGATGGACATGCACGACCTCACCGGCGAAGCGCCATATCTGGACCGCGCGCGCCCGGTGCTGGCCTCGATGAGCGGCGCGATCAAGGCGTCGCCCGTCGGCTCGATCAACGCGACGCGGGCGCTGGCGCGGGTGATGCGCGCAGACCCGGGCTTCCCGGACTCACTCGGCGCGCCGGACGCGGGGCCGCTGGTGCTGGATCGCGCACCGGTGGAGGTGTTCGCGCCGGGCGAGCGGATCACGGTGACGCGGGAGCAGTGGGCGGCGCTGGAGATTGAGCTGCGCATCGCGGATGGGTTTCATATCAACGCGGTCGATCCCGGTGTGGAGGGGATGATCGGGCTCGGCGTGCGCATCGAGGGGGGCGCTGGCATTGAGATGGAACTGGATGCTCCGGAGGCGCACGCCTACACGGGGGGGGTTCTGCCCCCTCCGCGCGAGGGCGAGGGGCCTTTGATGGTGTACGAGGGGACGGTGCGGCTTGCGATTCGGCTTCGCAGGACGGATGCGGAGTGGCGGGGCAATCCGATCATCGTGATGACCTATCAGGCGTGCACGGATGATGCGTGCCTGGCGCCGGAGCAGATCGAGCTGGATGTGGCGCTGGACCCGGCTTCGTAGCAAGATCGGCGGTGCCAATCACAAGAACGGATGTTAGATTGGCGCGTCCTCGTGATGAGGGCTGCGGAGGTCTTTCATGCAGCACGGTGAATACGACGGGTATCGCGGCGATGGGTACGAGGTCGAGGGCGGGGGAGCGGAGACTGAGGGTTGGCGTGGGCATGCGCCGCCGACGGTGGCGGGCGACGTGATTCAGGCGCGCCCGAGTTCGGCGTGGCCGACGGTGTTCGGCGTGATCGGGATCATCCTGTCGGGTTGGGGATTGATTACATCGGGGTGCGGGATGTTGTTTCTTGCCGGCATCGGCGGCGCGCTGGGGCTCGGCGGGGGCGGGCGGTTCTCGCAGCAGATGCAAGCGTCGGGTGTTTCGGGGATGAGTCTGGTCGCGGGTGGCGTGCAGTATGTGGTCACGATGGCGCTGGCGGTGTATCTGCTGATCGCGGCGTTCGGCGTGACGACGGTGCTCGGCTTCGTGACGACGAACTACAACCAGTTGAATCAGCAGATGGGCGGGCAGAGCCAGGCGTTCATGATCGGTGTGATCGTGGGCGGCATCGCGGTCTCGGCGATTTTCGCGTTGTGGTTCCCGGTGCTGAACCTCATCTGGTTCCGGCGCGCGGTGATTCGCGATGAGGTGAGTCAGTGGATGTGAGCACCGGACAGATATCGCCGGAGTCGGGATCGCGTCGGGTCGTGTGGCCGGCTGTCGTCGGTGTTCTCGGGCTGATCGTCTGCTTGCTTGAAGTCGCGATGGCCGTCCTGTTGACCTTTGCGAGTCTGATGTACGCGGGGATCCGTTCGCGGCACGAGGTTGTGTATGGACGCGCGTTTTCCGGGGCCGACCGGACACGTATCAATCTTGAGTACGCGCACGCGGGCCTGGTCGTTGTGCTTGTGGCGGTGCTTTTCATTTCCTGTATCGGGCTGATGATGCGGCGGCGCGGGGGTGCGAAGTGGATCGCTCGATGGGGGTATGCGAGACTGATTCTTGCCGGCTTATTTGTGGTCTGCGCGACACTGATCTCTACGCTTGGCTTGCTGGAGCGGACCGTTCCGGCTGAGTCTTCGGAG
>CALFMQ010000210.1 GCA_937879825.1 uncultured Phycisphaerales bacterium | reverse complement strand
CTGGTCGTCGAGCGCGACGAGGACGAGGTCGTTCGACGGGGAGGGCGCGTGCTTGTCGAACAGCCCGGAACGCCAGTCGAAGGGCGGTTGCTCGATGGAGCGGAGACCTCCGGTGATTGCGAGGAGCGTGATGATGATGGTGACGATGACGCCAAGCATCCACTGGACGCGCGTCATGCGCGCGACTCTGCTGGAGCCGGCCAGGAACGAGAGCGGCTTCCCCTTCCGGGGGGCGGTCATCTTGGGGCGTCGCCCGCGGGAATGGTTGTCCACTCGATGTCGCCGTCGCGCGTGGGGCGCGGCGAAGGCGTCGGTTGCGGCTCGGCGGGCGTCGGGGCGATGGGCGCGGGATCGAGCGCTGTCGGCGTGTCGGCGAATGACTTATTGCCGAGTTCGACGCCCTTGAGCATGGCGTAGCCCTGCGCCCGGGTGATGATGCCGAGGAAATCGGCGCCGGAGATGGCCTGGAGTTCGGTGCCGGGCGGCATGACATTGAGCGCGACGAGTTCGCGGTCGGCGTACCGGCGGGCGCCCGTGACGCTGTACATGACGCCGCCCTCGATCCCGAGGGCCTCGACGATGGCCTTAGAGAGCGTGCCTCGTTGCATGGCGAGGTTGGGTGCCTCATTGAATGACTGCGGGATCCAGCCCTCCTCGCGGAGGAGATCGAGGCGGCCCTCGTAGGAAGTTGTGGGATCGTTTCCGGCCATGAGGACGAGGACGCCGTGGAGGCCTTCGTCGTTGGTGATGGCGGCGCGCTGCGAGAGATCGTGCCAGAAGTCGAGTGCGGCGGTGTCGTCGGTGCGCGGGTAGTCGGTCGGGATCGAGTGATCGATCGTGGTGCGTGCGCATCCGGACGCGAGCGCGGCGGCGATGACGATGAGCATGGCGCGGTGGCGCATGGATGGTCCTCGATTCAGAATGAGAGCGTCAGCCCGACGAAGACGAAGTGGCGGGTGTCGGCGGCGGTGATGGCGTCGCCTCCGAAGAAGACGCCGTAGCGAGCGGTCAGGGAGAGGTCCGATGTGACGGCGTAGTTGAGCGAGAAGTCGAGTTCGGTTCCGAGATAGGACTCCGGGTCGGTTGCTTCATCGATCGGCGCGTCGGAGTCGAGTTTGAAACTCACCAGCAGATCGGCACCGATCTGGAGGCGGTCCAGTCCGTTGACATCGGTGAGGGGGAACGTGGAGCCGCCGACTCGGACCGCGACGAGATTGGAGAGGGCGGGGCTGAACGCGAGCCCGGTGTTGACATAGCCGAGTGAGTTAAACCCGGTGTCGTTCGATCCTCTGAGATTGCCGCCGATGGTGTCGGTCGAGACGAGGCGGTCATCATCGCCCGAGGCGAGGAGCAGTTCGCCCTCGACGCGGGAGCGGTTTTTGTCGCGGAGGAGGTAGGTGAGCTGGGCGCGGGCGGCGTAGGCGCTGATGTCTTCGGCGCGCTGCACGCTGCGGAGCGGATCGGCCTGGCTCTCGCCGGTTTCGTACACGAACTCGGCGAGGTAGAGCAGACTTGTGGAGAACGAGCCGCGTGCGCCGACGCCGAAGTAGTTGCCGTTGTATTCGAAGTCGAACTTGCCCGGGATGGCGGTGGCGCGTGCGTGCTGGAGGTCGTCGTTGTAATCCTGCATCCGGAGGTAGTAGCCGTAGAACTCATGATTCGAGGGCGTGCGGTAGGCGACGCGGCCACCGAAGAACCCGCGCCGCGTGTTGGTGTTGAACTGGTTTCGGCTGGTGTCGAAGTCCACGACGGACTCGTCGGAGGGTGTGATGCCGGCGACGGCGTCGAAGGTCCACCGATCGAGCGTCATGACGGGCCTGATGGCGTAGAGATTCTCTGAGAGCGCGAGCCCGGCGCCCCAGTCGATGAACTGGCGACCGATTCGGACACGGAGGGAGTGGTTGGGATCGACCGTGTCGGCGGCGAAGGCGCGCGTCATGTCGATCTCGTACCAGAAGCGATCGACGAACGGCTCGCTCCAGCCGTCGCCCTCGCCGTCGAACGAGTCACCCTCGCCGAAGTCGCGGTACTGGAACCGGGACCGGACGAAGAAGGAGTGGGTGTTGTCGATCGTCGCGCGGGCGTAGAGTCCGACCTCGGGCTGGAAGAGCCGGTGGGCGTTGTCGTTGGCGTCGGTGAGGTGGAGGCCGACCAGGGAGAGGTAGCCGCCGACATCGATCGGGGTCCGCTCGGTCAGGGAGAGCGATAAAGACCCGCCCAAGGCGCGCTCATCCGTAGGTCTGAGGATGCGCTCGATTCGGCGCTGCTCATCCTGAGCGTGGGCGAATGAAGCCCCGCACAGGACGGCGAGAAGGGCGCAGGTGCCCCACTTCGGCCGCGATCGATTGCGAGATACGAAGAGTGGCGAGGCGTTGCGATAGTCGTCCACGCGGCGCTCCACGAGAGTGGTGTCGAGACACATCCGGGTTCGAACTGCCGCGTCCTGGCGGCCCGGGGGCGTGCATCTCACGGCGGCGGCGATTGGATGTCAAGGCGGCGCGGTCTGCGGAGATCGCATACGAAAGCACCCCGGCGGGTAGGCCGGGGTGCGAAGGTTTGCGGGCAGGAGATCGGGATCGCCGGGCCTGACTCAGCGCCGGCGGCGGCGGGCGGCAGCGGCACCTGCCATCAGCAGGACCGCGGCGCCGGGTGCCGGAATACTCGCGGGCGCGGCGGGGATGCGATCCGAACCGGAGATGTCGTCATCGAGCGGCGAACCGACGCGAGGCACGAACGGGACCGAGATGCCGTGGCCCCAATCGGGGAACGGCTCACCGAAGGTCTGCTCTGTGGTCGGCGGCGGGAGCTTGGGGCCGCCGAAGTTGATGGCGCCGTTGTCGATTCCGCCTCCGAAGTAGACCTCTTCGGTCTCGTCAGATCGGTCCTCGGTCTCCGGCGGGAGGTAACCGGGGAGATCGGGGAAATCGGCGAACGCGAAGGGGCTGGAGTCGTTGGGTCCGGTGTTGATCGACAGCGGGATCGCCGGGGCACGCTCACCGCGGATCACGGGCCTGCTGTCCGTGCCGCCGATTCCGGCCAGAGCGGACGAGGAGATCACCGTGGCCGCGAGCGCTGCCAGTCCTGCGATCAAAGTGTTCTTGATTTGCGTCATCGGGTACTCCGGATGGTATCAGCGCGACCGCGAGGGCTCGCGGACGAGGTTATTCATTTCGAGGATCTGCCAGCCGACGGCTCGGAAGCGTGGGAACCGGCCCATGGTGGAGGCGATCAGCGGACGCTGCTCCTCGTCGAGGGCGATCGGCACTTCGATGCCGGTGGATGCCTTGATGCGTTCGTAGAGGGAGAGTTGGAGCGTGAAGGCGCGTTCGCGCATGGCCCAGTGGCCGAGTCGGTCGGCGAAATCGATCGCGTGATTGGTGAGTTGGTTGACGGCCTGCTGGAGGTGCGACCCGGAGAGGTGTCGGAGGGCGATGTTGGATGCGAAAATGCACCACCATCCCCAGCCCTCGAGGGCGTACCCGGTCAGCGATGTGTCCTTTGCGGCGATCTCGATCTGGGCGAGCATCGAGGCGACGGTCTCATCACCGGCGGCGCGGCCCTGCTCGACATCGATTTCCATCAGCGCGCCGCGGCATCCGTTGGCAATTCCGAGGAGCGTGTGGTCGCCCAACACATCGGCCAGTCGTTCGTGCTGGGCGATGGCGAGGTCGAGACTGTGGCGGGCCGCATTTGCGTGCGCTTCGGCCGACTCGGGCTCGATCGCGATGAGGCGGCGGTGGATGTTGCCGCGCAGGTAGTTGACGAAAGCGGGGCGCTTCTCATCCAGGACGGACTCGGGGGGATTCTGCTCGTACCACGCGACGAGGTAATCGGCGGTGCCCAGGGCGGGCGTGAGGTCCCAGAGTGCGTATTGCGCCGCGGCCATGTTGGCCTGCATGATTCGGCGGAGGCGCGTCGTGACCGAGGGGATGGTCAACGCCGCGTTGAGTGTTTCGATGACTTTGGAATAGCGACCCATCGCGTCCCACGCGAACGCTTCGCGCGCGAGCGCGTGGGCTTTCTGCTCGGGATCCGCGGCGGCATCGAGCATCAAGCGGGAAATCTCGATGACCCTGGTGTAGTTGCCCGCGCGGTGCGCTTCGACGAGGGATGCGTTGAGTTCCTTAAAGGTAGCGGTGGGCTCGATCTCGATCTTTGCGTCGGTCGCTGCGTCGGCGCTCCCCCAGACGACCTCGACCACATTGCCGACGGGCCATTCGAGGGCTTCGGCGAGACGGACCAGGAAGTCCATCTTGGGATTCCCGGTATCGGGATAGATCTTGGTCGGATCGCGTTCGAGCACCGACGCGATCTGCGCACGGCTCCACCCGCGCGTCACGCGCGCGATATCGATGAGCGTGTGCAATCTTTGTTTGCGTTCCTCCAGAACATCCATGTGGAACTCCTCGACACTCAACGGGCTGCCAAGCCCGACCAGATGAAGAACGCCCCGGACACGGAGAGAACGAACTTCATCGTTAGTTTGGGGCGTTTGTGAGGGAAATACAAGGAAGAGGTTGCGGAATTAGGCCCGGAAACCGATTCGCAGGTGATTCGGGAGGGTTCCGTGATTCCGCGGATCGGGGCGTGGGTTGTTCTGTTGACGGTCGGTGCCGGCGGGGGGCTGTGACGAAAACGCCATAGGCGGGCGGAAAAGTCATAGGATTTTGTTCGGATATCAGACTGACTTGCGGGCCGGCAATCGTAGATTTATGTGAGCCAGCGTTCGTCCCGAAGGGCCACGGGCGCGGTCGAGTTCGGCAGGGACTGACCCGGACACACCAGTCTCTGCCGTTGGCCAATGGCCAACGAGCCGACCGCCTCCGACACGAGCACCCCAGCCGGCCCGCAGGGAGCAATCGGCGTTGGCTTTCTCCCCGCGGGGCCGGACACGGCTCGGGATTGCGATCCTCCAGGTCAATCCCGGGCCCCCGGCCCCATTGCGTTTTTGGGCGTGGCGGGTCGGGATGGGGTGTGTCATTCACACGACCGAGGCGGTGCCCGAGGGCTTGGCTTCGGACTGCGCTGAGCGGGCCACTCGGACGGTCAACCCGGAGGCATCGGTATCGATGATGACGGCGTCGCCCTCTGCGATGTCGCCGGCAATGATCTTGCGGCCGACACGGGTCTCGACCTCGTGCTGGAGGTACCGCTTGACGGGGCGTGCGCCGAATGACGGGTCGTAGGACGCGTCGGCGATGAAGTCGGCGGCGGCGTCGGTGATGGTGAGCGACATGCCGCGATCGACGAGCCGCTTGCGCAGCAGCTCGGCCTGGAGACGGACGATACGGCGCACTTCCTCGCGCTGGAGCGGCTTGAAGAGCACGATATCGTCGACGCGATTCAAGAACTCCGGACGGAACGAGGCGCGGAGTTGGCGCATCACTGCGGCGCGCGCATCGTTGGTGATTTGGCCGGAGGGTGTGATGCCTTCGAGAAGATCGGCCGAGCCGATGTTTGAGGTCATGATGATGACGGTGTTCTTGAAGTCGACGGTGCGGCCCTGAGCGTCGGTGACGCGGCCGTCGTCGAGCACCTGGAGCAGGACATTAAAGACATCGGGATGCGCCTTTTCGATTTCGTCGAAGAGGATGACGGCGTAGGGCTTGCGCCGGACGGCCTCGGTGAGTTGGCCGCCCTCTTCGTAGCCAACATATCCGGGGGGTGCGCCGATGAGGCGTGAGACGGCGTGCTTCTCCATGTACTCGGACATGTCGATGCGCACCATGTTCTGTTCGGAGTCGAAGAGTGCTTCGGCGAGTGTGCGGGCGAGTTCGGTCTTCCCGACGCCGGTCGGGCCGAGGAAGATGAAAGAGCCGATGGGGCGCTTGGGGTCCTTGATTCCGGCGCGGGCGCGGACGACGGCGTCGGCGACGAGGTCGACGGCTTCGTCCTGACCGACGACGCGCTTGTGGAGGATTTCGTCGAGTTTGAGGAGTTTCTCGCGCTCGCCCTCGACGAGGCGCGTGACAGGGATGCCGGTCCAGCGCGAGACGATGGAGGCGATCTCTTCTTCAGTGACTTCCTCGCGGAGGAGGCGCGTGGAGGAGTCCGCTTGCGACCTGGCGCGGGCCTCCTCCTGCTCGAGTTGGTGCTGCAGTCGGGGGAGCGTGCCGTGCTGGAGTTCGGCGGCCTTGTTGAGGTCGTAGGCGCGCTGGGCCCTTTCGACATCGAGGCGGACCTGTTCGATCTGCGCGCGGAGGTCCTGCACCTTGTGGATGGCCTGCTTCTCCTGCTCCCACTGGGCGCGCATGGTGTCGGTCTTGGCGCGGAGGTCGGCGAGTTCCTTGCCGATCGCATCGAGGCGGTCCTTGGAGGCGCGGTCCTTCTCCCTCTTGAGCGCGGCCTCCTCGATCTCGAGCTGCATGATGCGCCGGGTGGCTTCGTCGAGTTCGGCGGGCATCGAGTCGATCTCGGTGCGGATCATGGCGCACGCTTCGTCGACGAGGTCGATGGCTTTGTCGGGGAGGAAGCGGTCGGAGATGTAGCGATCGGAGAGAATGGCGGCCGAGACGATGGCGTTGTCCTGGATGTTCACGCCGTGGTGGACCTCGAAGCGTTCCTTGAGGCCGCGGAGGATTGAGATGGTGTCCTCGACGGTGGGTTGATCGACGACAACGGGCTGGAAGCGGCGCTCGAGTGCGGCGTCCTTCTCGATGTGCTGGCGGTATTCATCGAGCGTGGTGGCGCCGATGCAGCGGAGTTCGCCCCGCGCGAGCATGGGTTTGAGCATGTTGCCGGCGTCCATCGCGCCCTCGGCCTTGCCGGCGCCGACGATGG
>CALFMQ010000209.1 GCA_937879825.1 uncultured Phycisphaerales bacterium | reverse complement strand
GTCTCCGAGGGCTACTGGCAATCGGGGGTGGCCGAGGACGGGCAGAGCCAGTTGGTGTGGGCGCCGGGGGACAATGTCCTGGCGTTTCGCGGCGGCGACGAGATCGACGAGAACTCATGGGAGGTGAAGCCCACCGACCGCCCGATGCGGTTGTGGTCAAAGGGCGAGCTCCGGCTGCTCGCGCGGGCCGCCGGATTTATCGAACCGGAGCACCGCGTCACAGATTGCCTGATCGTCATGCGCGCCGTCCGATAGCGCCCGCGGGGCCCACCGGCGGGCCATGTGGATGAAGCGGATCGATCGCTCCGCCGATGCCAGCGACAAGGACCGTGGCGATCGCGCCGCGCCATCATCGTTCGCTTCGGAGAATCGCCGTGCCCGCTACACGCTCGAGAACAGCTAACTGGCATCACAGTCTCCAGCAGCTCCACGAGAGGAACGGGGCGCTGGAGATCAGTCTCCCCGCGTTCGCCGACGCGGGCGGCGACGGGCAGGGCCACGGACGCAACCTCATCTGGCGTGTCCGGATCCTCAACCTCACCGAAGAAGAGATCATCGTCGAACTCCCCAGCGCGCTCGGACAGGAGATCCGCCTGCAGGACGGCGTCGAGCTCATCGCCATCGTCGCGATCGGACAGAACCGCTGGATGTTCAAGACGACCGTTCTCGGGTCGGCCAATGCGCGTCTCAACGCGAGTCACGAGATCAACGCGATGCGCCTGGTGATGCCGACCAATGTCGAGCGGTGCCAGCGCCGCCAGTTCTACCGCGTCTCGACCGTCGGCCTGACGCTCCCCGAGGTCGAGTGCTACCCGCTGCTCGATCCGCTTTCCGTGATCGTCGCGGAGACCGCCAACCGGCTGGAGATCCAGCGCCTGACCGACGGCAACATCGCGGGCAAGATCACGCCCGATGCGCCCGACCCTGATACCAAGCCGCAGATCGGGCCGCTCGCCAAATCACTGCTGGTCAACATCGGCGGCGGCGGCGCGGGCCTCCTGTTCGAGCCCGACAACCGCATGCTCTTTGAGCGCCACCGGGCGTTCTGGATCCGGGTGAACCTGATGCCGCACATCCCCGCGCCGATCTGCATCAGCGCGCGGCTCCGGCACACGCACATCGACAGCGCCCAGCGCATCTACGCGGGCATGGCGTTCGAGTTCGGGCATTCACCCGAGCATCAGCAGTTCGTGGTCGACCAGATCTGCCGATACGCATCGCTCCTGCAGCGCGAGCAACTCAAGCGCGCCTCGCAGAAGTAAACGGACGCGACGCGACTAATCTTCGTATTTCAGACCTTCGGGCGCGGGACGCACGCCGCCGGTCGGGAGATTCCGCGTGTGCCGCCTGCTCCCCTCGAGGAACAGCGCCTCGCGGAAGTCGGGCAGGGTGTGCTTGTAGGCACGTGTCAGCGCGGTTGGGTTCTCCATGACATACGCGCGGACATTGCCCGCGTTGGTCCGGCAGGTGATTGTGTTCGCGCCCCCGTTGAGGCGCGCCGTGGAATGGCTGGCGGTGCTGCGGAGTTGCGCCGTGCCGCCGACTTCGTCCTTGTACGACGCCTCGCCGTCGAGCGACATCAGGTCGAAGTACCCGGTCGATCCCGCGGGCACCTGGTAGTAGATATTGCCGTCCACCGTTGTGATGGTCACGGGCCATGTCATCGGGGTCTCGGTGCGCAGTTCGACGGAGCCGAACCGGTTCTCGACCTCGATGGCTCCGGACACGTTGACCAGTTCGACATCCCCCAGTTGATTCACGACGCGCACGCCGTCGCAACGGGGCACAACGATCCGGATGTACGCTCGATGGTCCGGGTTCGTCGGGTCATCGGTCACCGACCGCGCCACCAGCACGGCCCCGCCGCCCTCTTCGATCACTTCCGCGGTCACGCGCATCCGCTCGTACCCGGCTTCGCGTTCTTCCTCGGATCGGAAAATGCCGTCCGTCGCCAGCGCGTACTTCACGCAGGCGTACTCGATGTCCGGGTCCACGACGACATCCACATTCCCGGCGAAGTTCTCGACATCCACCGCTAACCGCGGCATCTGGGCCGGCAGGTCGAGTTCGACGCCGTTGTACTGCGTCCACCCGCACCCGCCGAGCACGAGGCCGGCCAGCGAGGCGGTCAGGATGGTCAGAATGCGACGGGAACGGGTCGTCATCGAACGCTCCGGCAAGGGTGGGGGAGGGGTATCGGTCTTCTCTCCATACGATGATCGGCACTCCGGTGCTCACTCGCCAGCATCTTCCCGTCTCATAAGCACCCATTGGCGATATCCCGGGCCCTCGGGCACGGGTTCACCGAGTTCGTCACACTCTCCGGCCAGCGTCATGGCGGACCTCTCGATGAGGCCGAGCCACTCCGACCGGGAGTAGGCCCGCAGGTCGTACGCCATCTCCACGCAGCGGGACTCGGCGGGTGACTCCACATGGAGCACGCTCACCACCCGCTCCCGGCGTGTTCGGGCCGATGCGGGCAGGTATTGCACCACCTGCGTCACCCTGAGGCGTCCTCGTCTGGCCGACCAGACATCCTCGGCGTCTTCTTCCCGCCCGTAATGGGCTGTTCCAAGCCCGATAACATAAATACCCCCCTGTTTCAGGGATGCAGAAACGCAGCGGAGGTGGGAGAGCACCGCCTCATCGGTTTCGAGGTGTCTGATGCTGTTGTGCGGGCAGAGGGCCATGTCAGCTCTTTCGCGGAGGGTGAAGTCCTCCATTTTGGCCTCGATCACCGTGCCGGGCAGGCCGCGCCTTTCCAGCGAGCGGCGCGCGTAGCGAACCATGTTGGGGTTCGAGTCGATGCCGATCACGCGGGCCCCGAGCGAGGCGCCCGCACGCAGGAGCCGTCCGGTGCCGCACGCCGGCTCCAGCCAGACGGCCTTGGCCGCACCCCTGCCGTCGCGTGAGCGGTAGAACCTCGTGCGGGCGTGTTTCCGAGCCAGGGTGTCCAGCTCACGCGCCTCACGGGCCGATCCCCGCTGATGGACGATGTCGTACCACGCCGGGCGGTCGTACCAGATCGGAGTCGGCGACTCCTTCTGTCCGGAGGGGCCTCGTTCGTCGATAGATGGGGCATCCTTCATCGGAACTCTGTTCACCGATCGTTGGGGGATATCATCGACACGCTTCTCGGCGCTCCCGCGCCATCGCAGGAATACCGGAACTTACGAGGAACGCATGAAACT
>CALFMQ010000208.1 GCA_937879825.1 uncultured Phycisphaerales bacterium | reverse complement strand
GCCATCCTCCGGAGCGCTTCGCGACGGATCGACCGTGAGGCGAGCCCTTCGGCGTGTTGCGGCGGCGCGCGATGCGGGTGCTGATCGTCCATGACCGTGTGGACGACTCCTCGTCCGTCGATGTCGCCGATGCGCTCGTGCAGGCGCGACTAGTCTCGGAGCACCTGCGCGGCCAAGGCCACGATGTGCGCACTCTCGGCGCAACGCTCGATCTCGGCGCGGTGACCGATGAACTCGCGTCGTGCGACCTGGTAGTGAACCTCGTCGAGTCGCTCGACGGCAAAGGTTCGTTGATTCACCTCGTGCCGGCGGTGATCGAGGCGGCGGGGCGCCCCATGACCGGGTGCCCGTGGCGCGCCATCGCCGGCACCTCCGACAAACTCGCCGCCAAGCGCGCGATGCGTGCCAACGCCATCGCGACGCCCGACTGGATCGAGGCGGGCGATGATGCACCCACCGCCGGGCAATGGATCGTGAAGTCGGTGTGGGAGCACGCCTCCATCGGCATCGGCCCGGACTCAGTTATCGATGCGGCCTCGTGCGATGTGCGGGATCGCATGGAGTCGATGCGCGACTCGCTCGGCGGCGAGGCGCTGGCGGAGCGGTTCATCGACGGCAGGGAGTTCAACATCTCGATGCTCGAGACCGACGGCGCGCCGCTGGTGCTGCCCCCCGCGGAGATCCGCTTCGTCGGATACGGCGATGACCGGCCGAAGATCGTGGACTACGCCGCGAAGTGGGACGAGTCGTCGCACGCGTACCACAACACGCCGCGGGTGTTCGAGTTCGGCGCGCGAGATGCGTCGCTGCTGGCCCGCCTGCGGTCCATCTGCATGCGGTGCTGGGATGTGTTCGGCCTGCGCGGGTACGCGCGCGTGGACTTCCGCGTCGATGAAGACGGAACGCCGTGGGTTCTCGAAGTGAACTCGAACCCGTGCCTGTCGCCCGATGCGGGGTTCATGGCCGCCGCCGAGCGTCATGGGCTATCTTGCGGCGAGGTCATCGACCATCTCGTGGCCGCGGCGCTGGCAGCGCGGCGTGGCGCGCCGGCGAGTCGTGCGAGGTAAGCAGTGTTCCGGATTCGACAGATAGCCCCCGATGCGATTCCCGCCAACCGCCGCCTGATCGAAGAGGCGAAGTCGATCCTGGCGCACCGGCTGCCGGGACTGCCGCGGAAGGAACTGGAGTCGTTCGAGGACCGCCTGCGCGATCCGCTGGCGTACCAGTTCCACGCGATGCTCTTCGTGGCCGACGACATGCGCGGGCGGATGCTCGGCATGGCGTATGTGTCGCACGCGCCCGATGCGCGCTTCTGCCTGCTGGATTACATCGTGACGCCGGAGAAGTCGCGCGGCGGCGTCGGCGCGGCGCTGTACGAGCGCATCCGGGACGCGTGCCGGGCACTCGATGTGGCCGGGCTCTTCTTCGAGTGCTTGCCCGATGACGCCCATGCGTGCGAGAAGCCCGAGCACGCCAAGCAGAACGCGGCCCGACTGAGGTTCTATGAACGCTTCGGCGCACGCCCGATCATCAACACGGCGTACGAGGAGCCGATGTCGCCCGGCCAGATGGACATGCCGCACCTCGTGTTCGACGACCTCGGATCCGGAAAGCCGCTGTCACGCGACGAAGCGCGCACCATCGTGCGAACGATCCTGGAGCGCAAGTACGAGGAGATGTGCCCGCCCGCGTACGTGGACGGCGTCGTGGCGTCCATCGTGGACGACCCCGTGCGTCTGCGCGAGCCGCGGTACATCAAGCGCGGGGGCACGAAAGAGCAGGCACGCGAGATCACGGGAGAGGGGTTGATCGCGCTGGTGGTGAACGATCAGCACGAGATTCACCATGTCAAAGAGCGCGGGTATGTCGAGGCACCGGCGCGCGTGCGCGCGATTCTCAAGGGCATCGAGCCCACGGGGCTGTTCGTGCGCGTCGATCCGAAGCACTACCCCGAGAAGCTCATCCGCGAGGTGCACGACGGTGCGCTGGTGGACTACCTGAAGAAGGCGTGCGCGGAAGTGCCCGAGGGGCGATCGGTGTACCCGTATGTGTTCCCGGTCCGCAACCAGACGCGCCCGCCCAAGGACCGCGCGTACGCCGCGGGGTACTACTGCATCGATACCTTCACGCCGATCAACGCGAACGCGTGGAAGGCGGCCGTCCGCGCTGTGGACTGCTCCCTCACCGCGGCCGACGCCATCCTCGGCGGGCAGCGCCTCGCCTACGCGCTCGTGCGACCGCCGGGGCACCACGCCGAGCGCAAGGCCTTCGGCGGGTTCTGCTACTTCTGCAACGCGGCCGTCGCGGCGCACCACATGAGCAGGCACGGGCGTGTCGCCATTCTCGATATCGATTACCACCACGGCAACGGCCAGCAGGACATCTTCTATTCGCGGCGCGATGTGCTCACCGTGTCCATCCACGGGCACCCGAGTTTCGCGTATCCCTTCTTCACCGGGTTTGATGAAGAGACCGGCGAGGGCGACGGCGAGGGGTTCAATCTGAACATCACGCTCCCCGAGCGGATCGACGCGAAGAAGTACGCCTCGGCGCTGGACAACGCCCTCTCGCGGATCGCGTCGTTCGCGCCGGATTTCGTCGTCGTTGCGCTGGGCTTCGACACGGGCAAGGGCGACCCCACCGGCACATGGCCGCTCACGCCCGAGGACTTCGCGTCCAACGCGGCGAGGATCGCGGCGCTAGGTCTCCCGACGCTGGTGATTCAGGAGGGCGGCTACCGAACAGTGACGCTCGGCGCCAACGCGCGGGCGTTCTTCACGGGGCTGGCGCGCGGAGCACAACGATGACAGCGCACACCGGCGCGAGCCGCACGATCACATTCCGCGAGCATGTCCGGCTCGAGGACGAGCAAGCCGTGCGCAGGATGGCCGAGGCGACGGGCTTCTTCCGCGCCGACGAAGTGGAGGTCGCCGGCGAACTCGTCCGCGAGCGTCTCTCAAAGGGCGCGGCGTCGGGGTACGAGTTCGTGCTCGGCGACGCCGGCACCGATCTGATCGGATACGCGTGCTTCGGCGAGATCGCGTGCAGCGTCGGCAGCTACGACCTCTACTGGATCATCGTGGACCCCGCGCACCAGGGCCGGGGGCTCGGCCGCCAACTGGTCGACCGCGTGGAAGAGCGCGTGCGCGCACTCGGCGGGCGCAACGTGTACATCGAAACCTCATCACTCGCCAAGTACGAGCCGACGCGCCGGTTCTACGATCGCTGCGGCTACGCGATCGAAGCCGTCCTCCGCGGCTTCTACCAGCCGGGCGACGACAAACTGATCTATTCGAAACACATCGGCACGCAGACGCCCGCCGATTGACCCGCCGATCCGCTCACGGCTTGGGCCCGCGCAGGTGCTCGGGCGTGTACAGCCACCGGACCTCCGCAAAGGTCATCCGTTGCCCCTCCGAATCCCGCGCGAACGCGTCCGCCGACTCGCCCGACGCGAACGCCGCGATGTGCGACATCATGGGCGTGTTCAGCTCCTTCGCCCACACGAAGTGGGCGCTCTCCGCCGCCAGCCATTGGCGCGAGTCCTTGTCATGGACCCATCGTGCGAGCACCTCGGGCGGGTTGGAGCCGGTCACCTCGTGCAGGACAAGGCAGTTGACATCGTCGAAGACGCGGGGCTCGGTGCGGCGGTCGTCGATCCGGACGATCGAGGCGCAGGCGTACCGCTCGTCGCTCACGATCATCCCGCACTCGGCGCACGAGGTCTCATCCAGCGCAATTTTCGGCGGCCCGAGCGGGTCGGGCCGGGCGCACGACGGCGCAAGCAACATGAGCGAGAGCACAAGAGTCCGGGCGACACACTTCAAATCGATCCCTTTCGCGCAAACAGGACGACGCCGAGTGACAGCGGGATCACCGTCCACAGCACGATCACGCTCCACAGCATCCATGGTAGGGCCGATCCGAACGACTGCGTCGCGTAGGCGCCCACCGGCCCGAGCACATCGAGCGAGGCGTTCATTCCGACGATCACAGCCATCTTGAACGCCTGCAGCGGATTGACGATCGCCAGCGCGAACACATCCTGCACGCGGAGCCGGAACAGGACGGTCCCCGCCATCAACCCCAGGTCGCTCGCGAAGACGGCGACCAGCCACACGAACAGCCCGAGACCGACCGCGACATTGGCCCGGCGGGAGATGATCGACAGCAGCAGACCGACGGCGAGCATCGCCAGCGCCAGGGCGCATGTTGTGGCGATCAGCAAGGAGAACGCCGCGACCCCCACGCCCCCCGCGCGCCACGCGATGACCGCGGCGCTGACAGCGAATCCCAGGCACAGCGAGCAGCACAGCGCGCACGCGAGCCCGACATACTTGCCCAGCACGACCTCCGTCCTCGATACGGGCTGCGAGAGCAGGTAGACGAGCGTGCCGCGCTCCCGCTCGCCCGCGATCGTCCCCGCGCCCGCGATCAGCGCCATGAGCGGGACGATGAGCATGATGAGATTGAGCAGCCCGGCGGAGGTCTTGCTGAATCCGGAGAAGCCGTGCGAGCCGACGCCCGAGAGCGACACGAACGACACACCGATGGTCAGCACGGCGAACGCGATGGTGAACAGGATGAACCAGCGGCTGGAGAGCGCATCGCGGAACTCTCGCCGCGCCAGCGCCGCGACGCTCGCGCCGAACCCGCTGTAGGAGCGCCGGTTCGTCTTGATCGAAACGGAAGAAAGCATGCTCATGATCCGGCCCCGGAATGATCGGTGCGTTCGAGAAACTCGATGTCACGGACACGGACGTCCGCCCTGAAGAGCGACTCGATGGGCGCGGCTTTCCGGTGCTCCTCCACGGTGACACACAGCCCGTGACCGTTGAGCGACACCTTGTGCCCGGCGCGCCGCAGGATCTCCGCGGCGACCTGCTCCCCGGCGCCTTCAACCATGATCCGCATGACGCTCGGGTCGCCCCCGCTCCCCCACAGCTCTTCGGGCGTGGTGTCGCGGGCCACCCGCCCGCGCTCCATGACCAGCACGCGCGACGCCAGCGCGCGGACCTCGTCGGGGCGATGCGACGCGAAGATCATGGTCTTGCCCAACGCGCGCTGAGCGCGGAGCGAGTCCGCCACCTCGCTCCGTCCCGACGCGTCGAGATTCGAGGTCGGCTCATCCAGCACGATGACCGGCGGATCGGAGAGCAGCGCGACCGCCAGCGCGAGGCGTTGCTTCATCCCCCCCGACAGGTCGCGCAGCCGCTTGCGCTCATTCCCCGCAAGCCCGACCGACTCGAGCGACCTCGAAGCCGCTCGGCTCGACACGCGCCGCAACCCGGCGAAGAACATGAGCGACGGCCCGACGCGGGCGTCGTCGTGGAACGCGAGTTCCTGCGGCACATACCCGATCATCGACCGCGCGATCTTGCCGCGCCGCGAGACATCGACCCCGTTGATCGTCACCGATCCGCGGAACCGCGTGATGCCCAGGACGCACCTGATGAGCGTCGTCTTGCCGGCACCGTTGCTGCCCCACAGCGCGAGGGACTCGCCCGGCGACAACTCGAAGGAGGCGCCATCGACGGCCCTGAATCGCCCGTAGGTCTTGGTGACTCTCGTTGCTGCGATCACGCTGAGGCCTCCTGCTTGCCGGTCGCTCGTATCGGACGCCCCGCCGGCGCGAGGCGCGGAGCCCGCCCCAGCGACAACACGACCAGCGCCGACACACCCGCCAGCGACGCGGCGAGGGCGCCCATGGCGCGCGACCCGTGCGAAGACATCTCGATCGGCGCGCCCGTGATCGGGAGGGCGGTCAGCGGCGAAGGATCAGTCAGGATCGGCGTGGGCTGGAGTTCGGGGAGCGCCCGCGCCGTGAACTCGATCGCCTGCTGCGCGGGCGAATGGATGAACAAACGAAGGTTGGGCTCGCTCGCCAGCAGGTGGAAAAAGAGACTCCGCGGCTCGTACGCCACCTCGCCGATCGCGTCGCCGTCGCCATCAAACCCCGCGTAGTCCGACCAGAAGTTGCCGCGACCGTTCACCGCGAAGTCGTTGCGCGACAGGTCGCCCCGCCCGTGCGAGGCCGCCTGCTCCTCGTTCTCGACGAACGCATTCTCCGAGATCGCGTTGGCGTGCGTGATGGGCGTGGCCAGGAGGCCCGTCTCGTTGAACGCGATGTAGTTGCGCGAAATCACGCCGGTCGAGTCCGCCGACGACGGGCTGTTGTCCACGTACAGGCCGACTCGATTCGCGAGGATGGCGTTGCTGGTGACCACGATGTCATCGCAGTCCTTGAGCCCGACGCCGTACCCGCTCGCGCCGCGATTGTTGAGAAGCCGATTCCGCTCGAGCGTGATCGAGTTGCTGTACATCAGGTACACGCCGACCGAGTTGTTGGACAGCACATTCTCCGAAACATGCGTGTTGTGGCTGTACATGAAGTGGAGGCCGTAGCGCGAGTCGCGGACGGTGTTGCGGGCGATCGTGAGGTCCTCGGAATACCAGAACACCATGTCCCGCGATCCGGCGACATCGTTCTCCTCGACGGTGCACCCGTGGCTCCACCACAGGCGGATGCCGTCGCCGCGCCGACCCGGCTCCAGGTGCTTGCCGCGAACGACATTCCGCCTGATCACCGAGCCCGGCGCTTCGCGGAGGTCGATCCCGAACAGCGTGTCTTCAACCCGCACATCCTCGATGACGACCGGGCCCGTCTCGGCGCGGACGCCCGCCGGCTCGCGCTCGACGCCCGAACCGGAACCCCGAACCGTCATGCCCCGGATCGTGATGCCCGGCGCCAGCAGCGTCAGCACCGTGCCCTCGCCGCCGCCGTCGATCGTCACACGCCCATCGCCGTCGAGCGTGACCGCCTTCTTGATGCTGAGATGCCCCTCGTACACGCCGGGAGGCACAACAATCGTCGCCCCGGCATCGGCCGCGTCGATGAGGCGCGCAATCTCCTCCGTCGACGCCCCCAATGCGCCGGCGCACATGGTGAGCATGAAGATCGGAATCATCGCGCGGGCAACACGCATGGAGACTCACCCCTTGGCGGCGCGGACAAGCGGCAGGTACGCACGCCGATGGAAGAACAAGGCGATGAGCATCGTCACCGACGCCGCCGCCGACAGAATCAGGCCGATGCCCGGTGACGCGACCGTCTTGAACTGCCCGACGGTTCCGGTGCCCAGGATCGGCGGCACGAACGGATCGATGGAACTCGACAGCGGCGCATCGGGATCGAGATGCGTCCCGAAGTGGCTCATCCACAGGTGCAGGTCCAGCAGGAAGATCGCCGGGAAGAGCATCGCCGGGATCACCATGAGCACCGCCCAGCGCGAGTGGACCCATCCCGCGAACTCGAGCATGACGACCAGGAGAATCAGCGCGTACACGCCGTAGGATCGTTCGAACTGCGCCGCCTCCTCGAGTGATCGCATGCCGATGTAGTGATTGAGCCCGTCGATCTCGGCGACATCGCCCGAGAGGTGATTGATGTGCGCCGTCAGGTGCAGGTTGTCCGGGTACTGCGGCGCGACCAGCTCCATGTGCCAGTACGGCAGGAACAATGACACGAGGATCAGCACACGCGCGATGAGGAGGAAGAAGCCCGGCGCGCCGAATCGGAAGGTGCGCCCGGCGCGCTCGTCGAGCGCGACGCGCGGGCCGATGAGTCGTTCTGCGATGGATGGTGCCACGGCGGTCTCCGCTAGGCGTTGGATTGACGGATGGGAGTCTCCCGGTTTGACTGCAAACCGCGTCGCCCCGTTCCCGGGGCGGCGCGATGGAATCGTTATTCAGCGGGCTCGACCATGAAGTAGCCGACCATCTCCAGGTGCAGCGCCGAGCAGAACTCGGAGCAGTAGAAGGGGAAGGTGCCCGGGGTGTCGGCGACGAACTCGATCGTCGCCGTCTCGCCCGGTTCCAGACTCAGATTGATGTTGTAGGCCGGCACCGCAAAGCCGTGCGTCGCATCAACCGCACGCTCCACATTCGTGATGCGCCATGTGACATGATCGCCCTGCTTGACCGTCACATGCTCGGGCGTAAAGTGCGAGCGGATCGCGGTCATGAGCACCTCGACCTGGCTCCCCGAGCGCACCACGCGCTCCATCTTGGGCTTGGGCGCCATCGGGTCCAGTTCCTGCTTCGACGGATTCCAACCGATCTCGGGGTACACCGCCCACGGCTTGAGTTTGTCGGCCTTGACAATCTGCGCGTAGTGCGGCTCGCCGACACCGATCGGCATGTCGTAGATCACGGGCATCTCCGTGCCCTTGCCCGAGATGTCGATCAACTGGAAGTTCTGCGGCAGCAGCGGGCCCGTCTGGAAGAACCGATCGACGGACCACTTGTTGAATGCGACCAGGTACTTCCCGTCGGGTGAGACCGTGTCGCCCTCGGCGACGCCGATGTGCCCGACGTTGTAATGCACCGGCGTTTTGTGGACGAGCGTCCAATCCGGTTCGGGCGTGCCCGCGCCGTACACGCCGCCCAGCGTCCAGCGCGCGACGGCGGAGTCGAGGAACAGCGAGGTGTAGGCGTATCCGTCAGGTCCGAACTGCGTGTGCAGCGGGCCGAGCCCCACTTCCACCTGCGCCTCGACCACCGAGTCGAAGTCGAGGATGGGCACGCCGAAGTCGTCGCTCCCCGAGAACTTCTTGGCGGCGATGCTCTTCTTGATCTTGTCCATCGAGTAGACCGTCACATGCGGGTCGAGCTTGCCCGACACAACAATGAAGTCGCCCTTGGGCGCCACGTCCACGCCGTGCGGGCTGCGGGGCTCGGGCGTGAGGTGCAGCAGACCCTCCTCGATCGCGGTCGCGAGCGTGATCACGGGGAACCCCTTGATCTTCTCGACCTTGCCCGCCTGGTAGACCTTCTCGGCCTTCTTCCAGTCGATGATGTGCAGGTAATCGGTGGCGTTCTTGCTCACGCCCGCCTCGAACGGGGGCTTCTTATCCTCGATGCCGCCCGTCGCCATCTCCGTGTTGATCGAGTTCATGAACATGAACCCGTCGGATGCGAGTTTGCCGGCGTCGGAGAGGTCCTGCCAGTACGGCGGCAACTCGATCGCGAAGGACTTCGACTCATCGATCCGCCCCTTCTTGCGATCGAACTTCCACATCGTCACCGAGCCGCGGTACTTCTCCTTGTACTCGGAGATCGGCGCGTAGTCGGCGCCCCACGGCACGGCGTACTGCCCGCCCTCGATCACATACTCGGAGTCCGGCGTGACAAACGTGCCGCCGTGGTCGCTGATCGTCAGCGGGTTCTTGATGATCTGCTTCGTCTCGAAGTCGCGGAGGTCGATCACCGCGACGCGCGCGTTGATCTTGTCGTTGATGAACAGCCACTCACCGTCGTAATCGCCCGCGGTCTCCGAGAGCGCCGGGTGGTGCGTGTCGCCCCACAGATTCTCCTTCCCGTTGACGGCGCCCGCCGCGAGAACCTCGTTGCCAACGCCATAGCCCCAACCCTGCCAGGGCTCGGGCGTGAAGACGGCGATCGAGCGCAGCAGGCGCATCGACGGCACGCCGATCACGAACACCTGCCCCGAATGCCCGCCCGACGAGAAGATCAGGTACTCATCCTTCATGCCGGACGGCGTGTACGTCTTGGCAGCAGCAAGGAGATCGGAAGTCGTTAATCCCCGCGCCTCGGCGGCCTTCTGCACATCCGACATCGACTGCGCCGACGCGCCGCCGGCGCACGCGAGCGCCACACCCGCAGCCGCGGGGACCAGCGTTCGACTCAAACGGTTCTTTCGAGGTGTCATGGCTCTGTTCCTTCTCAAACGGTGTGATTGAACGTGATGGAGCAAACCTGCATCGGGCCTCATTGCCCGCCTTGTGTTTCGTGGAGGTTGCGGATGTACGAGACGATCACCTTGATCTGGTCGTCGCTCAGCGCCGGGTTGCCGCCCTTGGGCGGCATGTCGAGCCCCGTCGTATTCGCCTCGTCCCAGCTCGGACGCCCGGTCTTGACGAACTTGATGAGGTCCGCCTCGCTCACAGAAGCGACAAACTCGCTCCCGCGCAACGCCTTGCCGAGCCCCTCGCGACCCTCGCCCTGCGTGCCGTGACACGGCGAGCACGACGCAATGAACGCGTCGTGTCCCACCGAGTCGATCCCCGCAAGCGCGGTCGACCCCGGCTCCGGCTTCGCCCAATCGTCCAGCGATGCGAACGGCTCGGACGGATCCTGAATCATCCGCAGGTACGCGACCACGCTGCGCAGGTCGTCGTCCGGCGCGCTGGTGTTGCCGCGCGCGGGCATCGCGGTGCCCGTCGTGTTCTCGGGATCGCCGGGCAGGCGTCCCTGCGCGATGACCGCGAAGAGTTCGTCGTCGGAACGCGACTGGACGAACTCGCTGTTGCGCAGCGGCTTGCCCAGATGCGCCACCCCGTCCGCGCTCTTGCCGTGGCACAGCGAGCAATGATTGCGATACACAATCTCACCCACCACCAGGCGCGCCGGCTCGGTCCCGAGCTCCGCAGCGACCTCGCTCAAGGGGTGCGCTCCCGCCTTGGGCAGGGCCAGCGCCACCACCCCGAACATCGCGATCGGGGTGAGCACCACCAACGCGCCCACCATCGCCGCCACCCCCCGATACGCATCCGTCCTCGCCGTCTTCTGGTTTGTTGAGGTGCTCATGCTCGATCCTCACTGTAACCGGATTCAATGGCTATCTGGATCAACTTTATCCACTATTACACTCAGAATACCGAGCCCTTTGAAAGTGGTCAAGCAGGTCCATTTTAATCGCCCGAAAGCTCCAGGCCCCCGCTCAGCCCGGCCGGGTCACGGTCGGGGCCGGGATGACGCCGCGGCACCCCGCCTCATCGTCCTCCAACTCCTCGGCCAGCGTCAGGAGACTGGTCGACCCGAAAATCCGCTCGGTCTGCGCGTACTGCTCGTCGAGCAGGCGGTGGAGGCGGCACAGTTTCTGGTGCCCCTTGATGCCCAGCGGACACCGAGAAATCCGCTGAATATCAGCATCAACCGCGCGAAGAACATCCAGCACGCTGATCGCCGAAGGCACCTTCGCCAGCGCGAATCCGCCGCCGC
>CALFMQ010000207.1 GCA_937879825.1 uncultured Phycisphaerales bacterium | reverse complement strand
AAGCACTTACAGCAAAGGCGCAATTTGTTGCCTTGAGGGAGAGGGTGGACGCGAAGCGGCCGGGTGAGGGGTCGAATCAAGAATCACAATCCGACAACTGCCTCCTCTCCCTTGGAAGAGTTCGGCACGAGCAAAGAGAGTGCCCCGTTTGTCGAACATCACACCGTCCACCCCCGATCCGAAGGCGACGCCCATGCGAGCCCCCGGCGCAAGCCGGGGGTTTCCTGCTCATGTTCGTTACCGGGTGCCACCGCTTGTCGGCGCAACGGCAAGCGGTGCGATCCCCCCGCACGCCCTTTCACCTCCCCGCCTGCAGCCACGGGTGAAGCGCAGCGCAACCCGTGGAGTCCGGTTCATCGCTCTTGCTCGGAATCGCCCTTGCGCCCTACATCCTCAACCACGAAGCGAATCCCGCACAAGAATCCGTCATCCGTGCCAGAAGCGGTTCTGAGCAACAGCACTCTGGAAATCGATGTGGCGTACCGTTCGAACAACTGCCGAGAGTCGGACACCGATCCCCCGAGCAACAGCGCCGCGTACTGAGGCAGGGCAAACCTGTTGTCGTCATAGAAAATGGGCCCGGGACCAGATGGCCCATTCTTCCGTGACGGCCCATAGTTCATCCTGATCGAATGTCGCTCACCGTTGGTGGGCCACACCAACTCGGCGACATTCCCGAAAGCGTTATAGATGCCGCACGGGCTCTCGACCCCCGCATCAACTGGCTGCAACATTGCAAGCAACGCACTCATTACTGCAACTGTCGGCCCGGGATCCTGAATTGTAATGCCTGGATGGTTGTCTAACTCGTCACCCCACCAATACCTGCTCTCGACACCACATCTGGAAATCGCATTCCACTCGTTCAGCGACGGAAGCCGAACGGGAACGCCGGTCACTTTGGTGAACTGCGCACAGAACTCATGCGCGTCTGCCACAGTCACGAAAGGGTCAGGAAGATGTTCCTCGTACGCGCGCTCGTAGAACTCTTTCGCAACCGCCTGCGCTCGTTCGCCCAAATACCATGCAAGCCACCGGGACACATCATCGATCCGTTCCGCGAGTATGTCTTCAGGCGAAAGTCCAGTGTATGCGTTGCGCACCGACACCCATTGGTCCACCGATAACTCATAGACGCCGACAAATACTTCCGCGTGATCCGGCTCGCCCAATGCCACTCCATCAAACGCACTACTAACAACGGGAACCCGAACGCACTCGATAGGCACACACGGCACCCGCTGGCTATCCGGCCCATGAGCGTCGGGCCACAATCGGATCGAGTCTTGCTGTTCTGAGACGAGACCCTCTCCGGAACTAGCATTGCCCGAGATGCATGCACTGCCGCTCAGCCCGAGCAAGATCGCGATGCAATACGCCCCATTCCTCAACATGCATACTTCTTTCTCTTTGCATTGCGCCACCGCTCGTCCGCGCAGCGCAACCCGTGGAATCCAGTTCATCGCTCTGGCGATGAGTCAACCCGCCCTCCGCGAGAACTCCAGATGATGTCGCCTCGTTGATCCACAATCACATCCCAGCCGGTCTGGCCCGACTCCCAGAATGCTCGCTTCGGACAATACACATGCCCCCCGATCGACCGCCACGGCTCTGCGCTCGTGTACGGCATCCCCCTGATCAATCGACCCTCGCGATCAATGAACACCCAACACCCAAGCCGCTTCCGCAACTCCGTTTCACCGATCTCCAACGCATCACATAACGCCTCGATCGAGGCATCCTCTTCATCAGGGATTCGCGCGGCAGCAACACCCTCAAAGAACGGTCGACAAACGATAAAGACTTCCGGAATGACCACATCACCCGACTCGTCGATATAGCCCCAATGCGACCGCTTGCTCGACATGAATGACAGCCGCTCCTCGGAGAAACCCGGCTGGCCGATCGTTTTGAACTCGATATCGAAGACCTTCTCGCCCTCACGATCAAAGCAAACCAGTCGGTCAGAATGGCCTTCGACACGCAGAGACGCCAAGCACTTCCCATTCAAGTACGGCTCGATCCACCTGTAAGCCGGTTCAACAATGACCTTGCCGTCTTTGTCAACAACGCCCCACTGCTTATCTTTCTTGAATGGCATCAGACCATCGAAGCTCTGCCTGATGTCGTCATATGACCGAAACCATTCAATCTCTCCAGTCCTCAAATCCAAGAGCCCATTCGCTTCCGTTGAAGCGGAATACACCTCCACGGACTCGCTCTCTTCGAGTGTCATGACCGCCGAATATAGATCGTTGACTCGCACTCCTTTCCTCTCATCCAACACGACCTGCCCACTCCGGAGGTCCACAACACGATCACCCGGTTGGTCTCCATCTCCAAACATAACCCAAGGGATCCATGCGTAGTCTTGATGCAAGGTCCTGCAGGCATGACCTACATCGCTACCCACGAGCAGGATCCGTTTGCCGCTCCTTGAGACCCCGTATGCCGTACCAGCGTCATCCCAAAGAACCGCGCTGGCGCTCCACAGCTGCTGGTAGGCCGCTACAAACTCAGCAGGAACTAACTCAACGCCCCGGCAGTCAACAACACCCCACTTCATCTCGCGCGTCGAGTACGGGATCACCCCGCTGTTGACAATTGGAGCGCAATTCGCAGAAACCCCAACAACGGTCCCTAGCAATACGGCTGCGATGACTTCTCGAATGGCCATAGTCCTCCGTAGCGCCCCCCTCACCCAAACAGCGGCCCCAACCGCGCCTGCGCCTCGTCACCGCTCACCACCTCCGCCGACAGCGCAGCCCCCTTCCGCACCGCCGCGTGCATCCCCGCCCCATCCAGTTCATTCAGCAACCTCTTCGTCGCGCGCACCGCGTTCAGCCCCGCCTTGGCGAACTTCCCCGCGATCGCCTGCACCCGCCCGTCCAACTCCTCCTTCGCCACCACCTCGCTCACCAATCCCATCTCCAGCGCCCGCGTGCCGCTCATCGTCCCGCCCTCGAGAAGCACCCGCCGCGCCCGACCCGCCCCCACCTTCGCCACAAGCCACGGCGCCACCACCGCCGGGCACACGCCAAGATCAACCTCCGGGTAGCCCAGTTTCGCCTCCGGGTGCGTCACCGCGATGTCGCACACCCCCACGATCCCGCAACCCCC
>CALFMQ010000206.1 GCA_937879825.1 uncultured Phycisphaerales bacterium | reverse complement strand
CCGTGCTTGTTGAGGAACGAGACGAGCCAGCGGACGGCGAGGGCGGCGCTGATGGTGGCGACGGCGACGCCCACGATGACGGGGAGCCACCCGAGTTGCTCGAAGAGGTTGGGGGAGCCGGTGTCGTGCGCGTGCTTGAGGTTCTTGGCGAGTTTGTAGACGCACGCGCCGCCGAGCGTGGGAAGGCCGAGGAGGAAGGAGAACTCGGCGGCCTGTCGCGGCTTGAGGCCGAGGATTGTGCCGCCGGCGATGGTCATCATGGAGCGCGAGGTGCCGGGCCACATGGCGACGCACTGGAAGAGCCCGATGAGGAGGGCGCGTTGCCATGTGATGTCGTCGATGGTGTCGCCTGTGTCGGCGACATGCTCGGGGCCGAACTTTTTCTTGCGCCAGGAGTCGATGGCGATCATCCAGATGCCGCCGATGAGGAGGGCGATGATGACGGGCCAGACGCCGAAGAGGTGCTTCTCGATGGTCTCATCGAGGAGGAAGCCGAGGATGGCCGCGGGGATGAAGGCGATGACGAGGTTGATGAGGAGTCGGCGGCCCTTGCGCGCATCGTCGTCTTTGGCGAAGAGCCCTCGGATCATCTGGAGGATGCGCGGCCAGTAGAGGCCGAGGACGGCGAGGATCGCGCCGCCCTGGATGACGATGTTGAAATCATCGACCGCGCGCTTGATGGTCTCGTCGGAGTCGAGTCCGAGCGCGCGCGATGCGAGGATGAGATGGCCGGTCGATGAGACGGGGAGGTATTCGGTGACTCCCTCGACGAGGCCGAGGATGATGGCGTCGAGGATGTTCACGGGGCAATATCCAAAGCACAAAGCACAGAGCACAGAGCACAAATCAGAGATGTCGGTTTGGATGTCAGCATGTCATTTCGATTTGTTCTTTCGGGTGCGCGTGAGCATCGCGCCAAAGACTTTCTGTAGTTCGAGGCATTCCTGTTCGAGCGGGGCGAGGCGGTCGGATGGGATCCATCCGTTTCGTCCGATCAGCCGTATCCAGTATCGGGTTTCATTGAGTTCACGGATCACGATGGACAGGCATTTGCAGAACTCTGGGCGCGTTGTGCACTCGTCCGCCTCGAACAGATTCGCGCCCGCGGAGGTGCCGGAGCCGATGATCTGATTGATGATCCGTTCTGAAACGCGATTGTCGGAGAGCGCGGATGCCACTGAAAGGATGCGATCACTGAATTGTTCGACACGGCTCAAAAGCGGTTCAGCGACACGACCCATCTGAGCACCCTCAATCTGTGCTTTGTGTTCTGTGCTTTGTGCTTTACCCCGTTCTCACCCACTTGATAAGGCCCATGAGGGAGGGCGGCTTGCCGTACATGAGGACGCCGATGCGGAAGATCTTGGATGCGGCCCAGACGAGGAATGCGACTCCAAGGAAGCCGACGATGACGGTGCCGATGAGTTCCCAGAGCGCCACAGTGTGCGAGGGTTGGCTGAGTCGCATGACCATGACATAGGGCGTGGTGAAGGGG
>CALFMQ010000205.1 GCA_937879825.1 uncultured Phycisphaerales bacterium | reverse complement strand
TTGATATCGTTGTGACACTTCTCCAGCAGGCCACTTCCGATGGCGTGGTGTTCGTCGAAACGAGCAACAATGATCCCCTGGGGTTCGTGTATCTGAACAATCGGGCGAACGGGCTCGATCTGAGTGTTCGGATCCGCGGGCAGGGCGGTGACCTGTCGAAACGCCCGGTGTCTATCCAGGAGATCATCGGCGGGAACTCATCTGACAACCTGGGCGACATCATTCTTGCTGAATGCAATGTCATCGGGACCATCGAGTGCATTGAATGGATCAATCAGGTGCAGAGTCTTGTGATGGGTGGGAACACCGCACCAACCGGAGGATTCGGCTTCTCGCTGGCGCTTGATCGTGCGTCGGGTTTCCCCTCGGAGGTGCCGAGTATTGTTGATAGTACGATCGGTGGATTCGTCTTGAATGTCGCGGTCGGGCTGCCGCACGAAGGCGGCTCGATCGACAATGTCTGGTTCTCCGGTTCCATCGGGCGCCTGCCGGATCAGTTCGGCCAGATCGCGGCCGATGAGATCAGAAGTCTGCGGATCGATACTCTTGTGGGCTCAATCGTCGGCGTGACGACGCCGTTCGTAGATAAAGTGCAGACCATCCTCATCGATGACGCGAGCGGGACCGGAGCGCCGGTTCAGGGATTCATTAACCTGAGTTCTTTGGAGGGTTCCGGCGGGGCGCCGGGAGCCATCACCATCGCCAACGGGCTCGCGCCGAACGGCTTCATTAACTTCAAGAAGCGATTCGACCCCGGTGCGCAGATCGATCTTCCGGCCGCGGGGCTGGGCGGGAACATCGTGATCGGCGCGGATGGCTCGCCCGGAGATTGGCAGGGCCAGGTTGTCCTGGGCGGGGCATCGCTGGGCGAGGGCTATTCCGACTCGGCGGCATCCATCGGGAGTGGGAGTGCCGGCATTGTCCCATTCAAGCCGCACCTCAGCGACTCGGACCCGGCGTTTGGTTCGGCATTGTCGTACGACGACAACCCGGCGACGCCGGTCTACCAGATCCGGCACTATGGTTTGGTTGCGTTCGATGTGCAGGCGAGTGATCCCCGCCCGATTCGTTTGTTCCGACGAGCGCGATGCATCGGCGTGGATTGGCTCGACGTCACCGACGCGTGGCAGTTCGGATATGAGATCCAGGGTGGCGGGCTCTCGGCCGTGTTGATGATGGAGGCCGGCGTCGCCGCGAACTACCGGAACGGATTCGAGTACAGCTTCTCACCGACAAAGGAAGGCCCGGATCGGTTGGTGTGTGAGATTTCGACGCTTCCACTCGCATTGTCTCCGTCTGTGGCGTCTTATCCCGCAGAACCATGGTTCACCGTCGGCTCCGAGTGCCCGTGGGACACCGACAACTCGGGCGAGATCGATGTGGATGACCTCAACGCCGTGCTCGGTGACTGGGGCATGAGCGGCAACAACCTCAAGGGCGACATCAACGGCGATGGCGTGGCGGATGTCGAGGATCTCAATACCGTCCTCTCGCATTGGGCCGAGATGGGGTGCGCGCCGTGCGCACAGAACGCGACGGGCGGCGGCGGCGAGGGCGAGTCGTTGTTGATGCCCGCGGGGGGTGCCGCGTTCTCCGGCATCATGTTCGATGAGGGCGATCTGCTTGTCAGCGAACTCGGATACGCAACGGTCGAGGCGTTTTGCGCGGACCTCGCGGCGATGGACAACGAGGAGCAGCAGGTGATGCTCATGGCGCTGGAGGTCGCTGCCGAGGAATAGAAAGAGACAAGCGCCCGTGTCTCCACGAGCGCTCGTCAACCCTTCATTCCGATCGTTGTGTGTAAGCCGGGCGCGGGGGTGGTGCGGCTTACTGGAGTTCCTGGTCGCGCAGGGCGGTCATGTGCTTCTCCCAGTGCTTGCGGTACAGCACGGCGCGGTATTCCCAGCGCCCGGACTGGCCGATCTCGTCCTTGCCGAGGTAGCGCTTGGACCACTGCACATAGTCGGCGCCGGCCCACGACGCGAAGGGGCGGAGCGAGCGGTCGGCGTCGGGCCCGACCTCGTCCATCTGGCCGTACACCGTGAAGGGCTGCACCTCGCCGACCATCTCGCATCCCGGCGCGATGGGGCCGTGCGCGGCCGCGGGCCACGAGACCTCCTCGATATAGACCTCGTGCTCGGGCGTGGGCGTGGGGCGCTGCGACGAATACCGGGCGTAGTTGTTGTACCAACCGGCGTTGTCGTGCTGGCATCCGGAGAGGGCGGCGAGCGAAGCGCCGAGCGTGGCGAGAGCGATGAACTTGCGACTCATGATGTGAACCCCTGGCGCGAGGCATCTCGCCGACGCGCGATGCGATGAAAGATCACCCTCACCTTCGGCCCGGCGGCGTCGGGCCTTGCCCGGGGCGCTGGGGAACAGGGGGTTGCGGGGCGTCACAGACATCACAGGTGCGCGAAGTCGCAAGGGCGGAGCGGGGGGCGTCCGATAGTCGCGCAGACGAAGTTCCAGTTGTTATCTCACTCGCAAACCGATCCCCATGCGCCGAGCACAGCGTTCAGGTCGTCCACATCGATGAACCCGTCGGCGTTGGCGAGGTCGGGCCCGACGCCCGCCGGGACATTCGTGCCCCACGCGCTGAGCACCGAGTTCAGGTCCTCGACATCGACCTGCAGATCGCCCGTCGCGTCGCCGGGGCAGTCCGCGGGGATGCGCCGGATCTGGATGCCGTTGATGCCCGACTGCACATTGGCGCTGAGCAGCCCGGAGTGGAGGCCGATGGTGCCGTTGGCGCCGATGGTCACAGTGTGGCGCGAGTAAGTGATGCCCTGCTGGTGCGCGCCGGGCCACTCACCGCCGATGAACGCGGGGCCCTGATCGGCGAAGTCCACGCGCGTGCGGCTGATGAGCGCGGGGTCGTTGGGCGTCATCGCGTAGATGAGCACCTCGTAGGTGCCGGCCTCGAGATGATCGATCCAGATGCACGCGTCGATGGGGTTGTTCATCGAGGTGAGCATGTCGTCCATGAGGTCGTCGTCGTCGCCGGAGGTGGCGGGGTCGTTGGTGATGAGGAGACCGGTGCCGCCGACATTGCGGATCGTCGCGGCGGTGGCGTTGCCGAAGCGATCGACAAGCGCCAAGTTCTGCCCCGACCCCCCCGCGCCGATCACGCCAAATGTGTTCCATACGCCGGGCAGGCCGGCGGCGCCGTATGCGTTGTCCGGCACGCGGGCCGGGTCGCCGAAGTCGATGTTGATGGACTGCCCCGAAACGCTGCACGAGATCGCCAGCGCCACGCCCGCGGAAATGAGCCGAGTCATCATGTCTGGTCCCCTTTCTCCCATGAGTTTCTCACGCCTCCCCCGGGGATCAACCCTGAATCGGGGAGATTCCCGCCCCCGGCTACACTCCCGCCCATGAACCCCACCCATGCCGCAAACGCCGACGCAGACTCCCGAACCGCGATCTCGACCCCGAAACGGGGCCTGATTCAGGTCTGGTCGCGCACGCTCATCCCCACTGCCAAGGAAGCCCCGGCGGACGCCGAGGCGATCTCGCACAAGCTGCTGGCGCGGGGCGGGTTCATCCGTCGGGTGAGCGCGGGCGTGTACACCTACCTGCCGCTGGGTTGGCGGGTGCTGGGCAAGGTCGCGGAGATCGTGCGGCAGGAGATGAACGCTTCGGGCGCGAGCGAGCTGCTGATGCCCGCGCTGGCGCCGGTTGATCTGCTCAAGGAGACGGGGCGGGCGGAGGACTACGGCGACCTGCTGTTCCGCTTCACGGATCGTCATCAGCGCGACACCTACCTGGGCCCGACGCACGAGGAGGTGATCACGGACCTGATGCGCAGCGCGATCACGAGTTACCGCCAGCTGCCGCTGAACCTGTACCAGATTCAGACGAAGTTCCGCGATGAGTTCCGGCCGCGCGCGGGCCTGCTGCGCGGCCGAGAGTTCGTGATGAAGGACGCGTATTCCTTCCACATGCACATCGAGGGCCCGGGCGGGCTGAACGATGCGTACGACGCGATGTACCGCGCCTACGAGAACATCTTCATGCGCTGCGGGCTGGACTTCACCGTGGTCGAGGCCGAGGCCGGGCCGATCGGCGGCAGCGCCTCCCACGAGTTCATGGTCAACACCGAGTCGGGCGAGGACACGATTCTCGTGTGCCCCAAGACCGGGTACGCGGCCAATGTCGAGAAGTGCGAGATCGGACAGCGCAGTTGGTCTTTTGAGGGAGAACCCACTGGGCCCTTAGAGAAAGTGGAAACACCGGCGGCCAAGTCAATTGAAGAGGTCTGTCGCGTAATGAGAGTGAAGCCGGAGAATGTCCTGAAGTGCGTCATTTTCTTGGGGCGTATGCCTGGATTTGAAGATGTAGTCAAACTTGAAGCCTCAGAAAATACTGCGGGAGAAATCTTGAAGTTGGAACGAGAGATTGGCTTGCAGCCAGGTGCTGTCTTATTCGAAGATTACGAAGAGATAAAGCAG
>CALFMQ010000204.1 GCA_937879825.1 uncultured Phycisphaerales bacterium | reverse complement strand
TGCTCGAGCCGCTCTGGGTGAAGACGAAGTTGCTTCCCACGGCCACGGGTGTGCAAGGCTTCCATGCGACGCTGTTGATATGGTCGCTGTCGTTCGCGTGGATGTAGCGCGTCTCGAAGAAGTACTGCGCACCGGTGTTCTGCGCGGGGTGCAGGTCGCTGCTCTCGACGCGGACCTGTCGCTTGTCATCGCCCGGGAGGCCGCCGACGGACAGCAGACTTGTTGAGAAATCGAACGCGCCGGTCCATGGGTCGATCTCGAACCGCGGGCCGAGCCCGGTGGCGTGCAGACTCGCGGAGTTGGTGTCGGTGCACCCCTGACCGAGGTACTCACCGACCGCGTGGCCCGGCTCGAAGACGCAGTCGGGCAGTTCGGGCAGGTCGCACTGCAGACTCCCCAGCGCGAAGTACCCGTGGCGCACCCATCCGACGCCGACCTGCTCGAAGCGGTCGTTCCTGAGGCGGTACAGCGACTGCGACTCGAACGGGTGCATCGGCGACGGATTGGGCGACGACCGGAGGTCGGCGTCGCCGATGTTCCAGAGGGTCGAGGCGCCCGCCAGACCGCGCACCGAGCCGTCGGCGGAGAACTGCGAGAGATTGAATAACTGGCACACCGCGGCGTCGGGCGCGCCGACGGCGCTGCCCGATCCGATGAGGATCAACCCTGTCAGTCCCGCACGCTGCGCCGCTCGGTTCATCACGCGCTCCGGAGTCGGGGCGCGACGGAACCCAGCGCCGTTTGGTCGGGCGTCAGCGGCGACATCATGCCGTTGCGGGGACCGTCCCTCAGCAGGACTGCCCCCACGCGCCCAGGATCACATTCAGGTCGTCGACATCAATGATGCCGTCGTTGTTGGCAAGGTCCAAGGGCGATCCCACGCCGACATTGCTGCCGAATGCGGAGAGGATCGCGTTGAGGTCGTCGACATCGATCTGTCCGTCGGGCACGCCGCCGGGGCCCGTGACATCGCCCGGGCAGACGGGGGTGAGCCCCGAGGGGCCCTCGATCAATGCGGAAAGATCGTCGGGTCGGCCGGAGGCGGCGCGGAAGAGGCCGACGGTCGCGTTGACATTCGTCGGCGCGGTGTCCGCATCGAAACGGAAGTTGTAGAGCGTGCCCCACCGGAGGGGATTGGTGGTGGTGGTCCAGGTGAGATTGCCGCCGGAGACGACGCCCGTCCACTGCGCGTTATCGATCGCGGGGCCTCCGGGATAGGCCTTGGTCTCGGTGTGGGTCGGCGCGTGGAATCCGATGTTGGATACATTCACGCCGGCGGGGATCGGGATGGAGAAGGAGTCAACCTGGCGGTCCATGTCGACGTTCTGCATCGCGTACTCATAGTGCCACGAGTTGGGGCCGTTCTGCGTCACTTTGTAGGCGAGGATGCACCGGCCGTCGGGGGAGACGCCCTTGACGACGGGGACCTGCTCGGCGACGACGGTCTGCGTGGCGTTCCACGCGTCGATCGCGAAGCCCCACGTCGGGAGTGTGGTGATAGGCGTGCTTGTGAAGGTGTAGTTGCCGCTGACATCACGGACGGGCGTGACCTGCTTCCACGCGGCGTTGTTCATCGGGTTCTCGTCCTGGAAGTGAACGTAGTAGCCTTCCATGTAGAAAATACCCTGCAGGTGCATCGCGGGATTCATGGCGTCGTCCTGCACGCGGAGTTGGCGCATCGGGACGGTCGGGAATCCGCCGGTGTTGTAGAGACTCGTGTTGTAATCGAACGCGCCGGTCCAAGGATTGATCTCGTAGCGCGGCCCGAGATTGAACGCGTTGAGGAAGGCGTCGTAGGTATCGGTGCATCCCTGCCCGAGGTAGTCGCCCTCGCCGTGGCCCGGCTCGAAGGTGCAGTTGGGGAGGTTGGGCATATCGCACTGGAGGTTGGCCAGCGCAAAGAAGCCGTGCTTGACCCACGAGGTGCCGATCTGCTCGAAGCGCCCGCCCTCCTTGCGGTACATGTTCATCGCGATGAAGGGGTGGCGCGCATCGGGATTGGCGAACCAGATGAGATCGGTCGTGCCGATGTTCCATGAGGTCGTCGCCAGCGCGAGCCCGCGGGCGGTGCCATCGACTGAGAACTGGCTGAAGTCGTAGAGCTGGCAGAGCACCACATCCGGGGCGGCCGTCGCGCTGCCCGAGATCACCAGACCCGCCAAGACAGACGCCGCCGAAATGCAACGCGACTTATTCACGATCGCTCCTCCATGGAGATAGATGTTGGACACACCGACGCCGGTCCCCGTGCGGGGCGCGGCTCCAAGTAACAATAGTGTGCGGGATCACCCCGCAAGTCCAGACCCAATCCCGGGGAATCCGGGGGTGCGATCGAACCAGAAACGGGAATCTGGGCAAGGGGCGATGGCTATCGGGGTCAAGGCATCATCGGGATATCGACCTCGTGGTCCCGCGCACACGTCGAGGCCGTTTCATACCCCGCGTCGGCGTGGCGGAACACGCCCATCATGGGGTCGTTGGCCAGCACCCGGGCCAGGCGCTCCTTGGCCTGGGGCGTCCCGTCGGCGACGACCACCTGCCCGGCGTGCTGACTGAAGCCGATCCCGACCCCGCCGCCGTGATGGAAACTGACCCACGAAGCGCCCGATGCGATATTCACCATCGCGTTGAGCAGCGCCCAGTCGGAGACGGCGTCGGTGCCGTCCTTCATGGCCTCGGTCTCGCGGTTGGGGGAAGCGACCGAGCCGCAATCGAGGTGGTCGCGCCCGATGACGATCGGCGCGCTGACCTCGCCGGTGCGCACGAGATCGTTGAAGAGCAGGCCGGCCTTGTCGCGCTCGCCGTAACCGAGCCAGCAGATGCGTGAGGGCAATCCCTGGAACGCGAATCGCGGCGAGCCGTCCGCGTTGCGCATCGCCTTGAGCCACCGGTGCAGGCGCTCGTCCTTCGGGAACAGGTCCATGATGGCGGCGTCGGTCGTGAAGATGTCCTGCGGGTCGCCCGAGAGCGCCGCCCAACGGAACGGCCCGCGCCCCACGCAGAACTGCTCGCGGATGTACGCCGGGACGAATCCGGAGAACGCGAATGCTTTCTTGAACCCGCGATCGAGCGCGCGCTGGCGGAGGTTGTTGCCGTAGTCGAACGTCACGGCCCCGCGGTCCTGGAGTGCCACCATGCACTCGACATGGCGGCGCATGGAGTCCATCGACCGTTTGAGGTACTCCTCCGGGTCGCTCGTGCGGAGCGCATCCGCCTCGCGCATGTTTAGTCCCTGGGGTACATAGCCGTACAGCGGGTCGTGCGCCGAGGTCTGATCGGTCAGCACGTCTGGCGTGATGTCGCGCTCGATCATCCGCTCCAGCAGGTCAACCGCGTTCGCCTCCACGCCCACCGATACGTTCCGTCCCTTGGAGGCGTAGTCGACCGCGGCGTCGATCGCCTGGTCGATGCTCGGCAGCACCTCATCGAGGTAGCGATCGTGGCAACGGCGATCGAGACGCGAGCGATCGACGTCGGCGATGAGGCAGGTGCCGCCGTTGAGCGTGACGGAGAGCGGCTGGGCGCCGCCCATCCCGCCGCACCCGGCGGTGACGCAGAGTCGTCCGGCCAGCGGGCCGCGCTCGTCGTTCTTGTTCTCCGGCCAGTGCTTGACGCCGCATTCGGCGAATGTCTCGTAGGTGCCCTGCAAGATGCCCTGTGTGCCGATGTAGATCCACGACCCCGCGGTCATTTGGCCGTACATCATCAGCCCCTTGGCGCAGAGATCGTCGAAATGCTCCTGCGTCGCCCAGTGGGGCACCAGATTGGAGTTGGCGATCAGGACGCGCGGCGCATCCTCGTGCGTGCGCACGACGCCCACCGGTTTGCCCGATTGCACGAGGAGCGTTTCGTCCGGCTCCATGCGCTTGAGCGTGCTGATGATCGCGTCGAAGCACGCCCAGTTCCGGGCCGCCTGCCCGCGTCCGCCGTAGACAACGAGGTCCTGCGGGCGCTCGGCGACCTCCGGATCGAGGTTGTTCATGAGCATGCGCATCGCGGCCTCGATCTGCCACGACGAGCACACCCGCTCGCTCCCTCGCGGGGCGCGAACCGTCCGCGCGCCCGAACCCGCCTGCGCCATCTGCGTCATCACTCGATACCTCCGTGGTGAACCACGGATGATATCACCCCACCCATGACGACCCCAGCGTTATCGCCTGCAGAGCAGCCGAATCTCGGTTACTTGAGACTCTTGAGCGCGTCGATCACTTCGACTGGCTCGGCGCGGCCCTTGGCGTAATCGGGGTCCACGTGCGCGTACTTCACGACGCCCTGCTTGTCGATGATGAAGGTCGCGGGGTGGGGCAGTTTCCACTCGCCCGAGGCGTTCGATGCTTCGAGGTGGATGCCGTAGCCCTCGTACTTCTTCCTGGTGGCCTCATCGACCGTGAAGAGGACGTTGAGCGCCTTGGCGGCCTCGTTGTTCGCGTCCGAGAGCACCAAGTAGTTGAGTTTGTTCTTCTTGGCGGTTTCGATCATCAGGTCGGGTTTCTCGGGTGTGATGGCGATGAATGTGCCGCCGGCGGCCTCGAGTTCTTCCATCTTCGATTGCCACCCCGCCAGCGCCTTGTTGCAGAAGGGGCACCACCCGCCGCGATAGAAGGTGACGACGAGCGGCCCCTTCTCCTGCGCCAGTTGCTTGAGCGACACCGACTCCAGGTCGCGTGTGGTGAGAATCGAGTCGCGCATCGTGTCGCCGACCTTGAGCCCGGAGCCGTCGGTCGGGGTCTGAGCCGCGTCATCGGCGCGGGCGACGGGCGTGATCAGGGCAACGCCAGCGAACAGAACGCATGAGGTGAGCGCGGCGGCAAGGAAGTGCTTCATGGGTGGTGCTCCGGTTGGGATCGCGTGCATGAGAATGAGTGCGTCATCGTGAACCGACGAGAGCGGCCGGGTATTCCCTTGGTTCGCTCAGAATCCGAATCGACCGGCCAGAATCAGTTCGACGATCGCCGCGATGTCGGGCGAGGGTGAGCGGTCGGCGTCCAGACGGGGCACGACCTCGCGGATGGTCTCGAACGCCCGCTCAACCCCTGCGCCGCTCTTGAGCGGGCGCTGGTGTTCGATGGCCTGGGCCGCGCACAACAACTCGATCGCCACCACCTGCGCGCAGAGTTCGACGCCCCGGCGCGCCTTGGCGCACGCGCGCGGCCCGAACGAGTTGTAGTCCTCCATCCCCGCGCAGGTCGGGATGTTCGCCACGC
>CALFMQ010000203.1 GCA_937879825.1 uncultured Phycisphaerales bacterium | reverse complement strand
CGACATCCGACGACCTCTCCATCTGGCTCAATGACGGCGCCGGCACGCTCGCCTTCGACCGGCTCATCCCGATCGGCCGCGACGCACGCTCCCTCGCGATCGCCGATATCGATATGGACGGCTTCGACGACATCGCGATCGCCCAGGAAGGCGACGACGCCGTGCTCGTCCTCCGCGGCTCAGACACCGACGGCTTCCTGTCACCCGGCACCCCATACCCCAGCGCCAACTCCGGCCCGATGGCCGTCATCCTGCAAGACCTCAACCGCGACGGCGCACCGGACCTGATCGTCGCCAACGAAGCGCATCAGTCGATCGGCGTGCGCCTCAACAACGGCGCGGGCACCTTCGGCCCCATGACCGAACTCTCCGGGCATTGGTTCCGCCCGATCGCCATCGCCGATGTCAACGCCGACACATACCCCGACATCATCGCGTCCAACGACGCCACCGCCCAAGTCTACCTCAACAACGGCGCGGGCATCTTCACGGCCACAGAAGACAAGTACCCAATCGCGAGCGACCCGCGCGCCCTCCTGATCTTCGACGCGGACGCCGACGGCACGAACGATCTGATCAGCATGGGCTACGCCGACCGCATGCTCATGCTCACACCGGGCAAAGCACCCTCGCACTAAACAACCACGGCTCCGCGAAAGCCCCGGCTCAGCGGGACGACACTTCCTCTACAACTCCGGCGCAAACCCCCGCCGCATCGTGTTCTCGCAGCAAGCACGCGGCTCAACGAACTGCAACAGGTAATCCGCCCCGCCCGCCTTCGATCCCACGCCCGACATCCCGAACCCGCCGAACGGCTGCCGCGCCACCAGCGCGCCCGTGCAACCCCGGTTGATGTACAGGTTCCCCACGCGGAACTCGCGCTTCGCCTTCTCAATATGCGCCGGCTTCCGCGTGAACACGCCGCCCGTCAACTTATACTGCGACGAGTTCGCCATCGACAGCGCCGTCTCGAAGTCCGGCGCGTGCATCACTGCCACCACCGGACC
Organism: uncultured Phycisphaerales bacterium; assembly: GCA_937879825.1. GTDB lineage: Bacteria > Planctomycetota > Phycisphaerae > Phycisphaerales > UBA1924 > JACKHC01. The sequence goes on along the minus strand of CALFMQ010000203.1, from coordinate 828 downwards.
GAAAATCTCCTCCCGCGCGATCGTGTGCTCCGGCTTCACACCCGTAAACACATGCGGCGCGATGTAGTTCCCCGGAATCACACCCCCCCCTCCCGCTCCCTCTCCCCTGTGGGGAGAGGATGGCACGCTCTGCGTGCCAGGTGAGGGGTTCTTTGGCGTCTCCAACTTGCACCCCTCCTCCACCGCCTTCGTGATAAACCCGCGAATCCGCGCCGCCGCCTCGTCATCAATCACCGGCCCCACATCGCACCCCGGCGCCATGGGAGTCTTGATCACCAGCGACTCCGTCGCGTTCACAAACCGCTCAACAAATGTCTTCGTGTGCCTGCCCTCCGCCCCCTCCGGATCGACAACGATCACGCGCGAGCACGCGCTGCACTTCTGACCCTGGAACCCGAACGCCGACTGGCGCACACCCAACACCGCCTCATCCAGATCCGCCGATGTATCCACGATGATCGCGTTCTTCCCGCCCAACTCCGCGATCACCTTCTTGATGTGCCCTTGGCTATCCGGTGTACGCGCACAAGTCTGAATAATGCTCAGCCCCACCTGCTTCGAACCCGTGAACGCCACCAGCGCCACGCGCTCGTCCGCCACCAGCGCTGCCCCCACCGTCTCGCCCACGCCCGGACAGAACTGCATCGCGTCCTTCGGCGCGCCCGCCTCGTGCAGAATCTCAACCAGCAACTTCGCGATCCCCGGCGTCTGCTCGGCCGGCTTCAGAATCACCGTGTTCCCCGTCACCAGCGCTGCGCTCGCCATGCCGCAAGCGATCGCCAGCGGGAAGTTCCACGGCGAAATCACGACCGCCACACCCCGCGGCTG
>CALFMQ010000202.1 GCA_937879825.1 uncultured Phycisphaerales bacterium | reverse complement strand
CAAATAGCACACCATCGTGATAGGTGTCCTCACCGCCGCACTCCGGACACTTCGGGAACTCACTCATCACACATCCCCAGAGATATGGGTCTCAACCGAATAACACACGACGAAACCTGACGTCCAATCTCTTTAACTCACTACCGGCAGCGCGCCGATCATCTCTCGCTTCCGCTAGAAATCTGTCGACCTCGATCATTCAGCAAGTTCTCTTTTTAAGTCCTCGTAACTGAATACTTGCTGAACGCCACTGCTGTTGCGCCATGTCGATATGCGTTTCTCGTAGTCGTATTTGAATCCTCTTCGGCTCGCCAATCGCCAGGAATACGCATGCAAAATATTCCCGGCGACAGCGACACCAATGGGGATGAGCAGAAAATAGAGCAAAGACCATGCGAATGCGCCGCGAATCAGGTAGTAAGCGAGGTAGCAAAGAACACCAAGTAAAAGAAGGATTGCGGCAAAGCCAATCAGATCAGAGATGGCGTGCAATCGATAGCCCTTCGGCGTACACCGTCGCTTTCCAATGCGCTGGACTTCGTCTTGCCACATTGGATTGATAAACATGCAATATTCGCCTTGGCCGAGGCTTATCTCAGGCCGATCGTAACGAAAGATCGGTATTACTTTTCAGTGCCACACGAGAAGATCGGCTCGACGGAATCCGGGTGCAAGTCGATTTGTCACGGATACCGCTACTTCGTCACGCCCAGTTCACGCAAATCCGACTCATGGGCAACCTTCCCATCAGCGGCAGCCCCCTTCTGGGACGGACAATGATCGCCAAAGTCGGGGTGACTGGATTCGAACCAGCGACCTTCTGACCCCCAGTCAGACGCGCTAACCAAGCTGCGCTACACCCCGTACAACTTCCAGAGGGCCAAGCGTACACGCCATCCAACCACCCGGCAATCCCGCCCAACCGCCACTCTCCTCTTCCCCCCTCCCCCACGCTCCCCCGCTCCCCCGCTCCCACGCTCCCCCGCTCCCCCGCAGCCCAATCCCCGCTGCCTGCTGCCTGCCCCCTCCCCTTCCCCCGCCCCTTCCGCTATACTCCCCGTCGGCCCCGACCGGGGGCCGCAATCTGTCGGTGCCGACGCGCCGACGGTGGGACAAATCGAAACGGACTGATTACCGACGCCCGGCGGCTACCGGGCACACCCAAGCGACCTTCGCGGGAGGCGAGGCGCTCGGATGGGGTCACGCACCCCGCTCCGACCGCCCCGGTTTCGCCCAACCGCCGGACCCGCTGACAAAGGACACCGTCATGGCAGAGTCACTCGTCAAAGACCTCATCGAAGCCGGAATCCACTTCGGCCAGCGCTCCAGCAACTGGAACCCGAAGATGAAGCAGTTCATCTACGGCAAGCGCAACTCCATCCACATCATCGACATCAAAGAGACCGTCAAAGGCCTCCTCCTCGCCAAGAAGTTCGTCGCCCGCGTCGTCGCCGACGGCAAGGATGTCTGCTTCGTCGGCACCAAGCGACAGGCCAAGGACGTCCTCCTCGAGCGCGTCCCCGCCGTCAAGATGCACTGCGTCACCGAGCGCTGGCTCGGCGGCACGCTCACCAACTTCCGCACCATCCGCTCACGCCTCAAGCGCCTCGAAGAACTCGAAGCCATCGAGGCCAACGACAACTTCGCCTCCTACTCCAAGAAGATGGAGTCGCAGCTCCGCCGCGAGTCCTCCAAGATCAAGCGCAACCTCGACGGCATCCGCCACATGAGCAAACTCCCCGGCTGCCTCGTCATCGTCGACCTCAAGCGCGAGATGAACGCCGTCCTCGAGGCCAAGAAGCTCGGCATCCCGACCATCTGCCTCCTCGACACCGACGGCGACCCCGACATGGTCGATATCGCCATCCCCGGCAACGACGACTCCATGCGCTCCATCGATGTCGTCATCCGCGAGATCTGCGCCGCCGTCGCCGAGGGCAAGCAGCAGCGCACCACGACCACCGGCGACCGCGAGAACGCCTCCGGCGAGGCCACCGAGCAGCAGCCCCGCCGCTCCCGCCGCGCCCAGTTCAAGGCCGACGGCTCCGGCGCCGAGGTCGAAGTCGGCGCTTCTTCCGAACCCTCCGCCTGACGCTCCCGTCGGCGTAACCACAACTCATGCACCCCGCCCGTTCGACCAGACCGGGTGTCGGTGCCGGAATCTGAACCACGCAAACCCCGCCGGTCGCAACACCGGCACGCACTTTCGGAGATGGATCGATGCCCGAGATCAGCGCCAAGGATGTCATGGCCCTGCGCAACCAGACCGGACTCTCGATGATGGAGTGCAAAAAGGCGCTCCAGGAAGCCAACGGCGACGCCGCCGCCGCCGAGGAACTCCTCAAGAAGAAGATGAAGGGCAAGATGGACACGCGCACCGACCGCGCCGCCGGCGAGGGCCGCATCGCGATCGCGCTGTCCAAGGACGGACGCAACGCCGCCATCGTCGAACTCCGCGCCGAGACCGACTTCACCGCCAAGAACGACGCCTTCGTCAACGCGGCCCAGAAGGTCGCCGATATGGCCCTCGCCTCCAATGCGGGCGATGTCTCGCCCAGCGGCGACATGACCAAGGTCATCGACGACCTCCGCATCTCCACCGGCGAGAACATCTCCATCGGCCGCGTCCACAAGGCCGAAGGCGGCGGCAACACCATGTTCGGCACCTACATCCACCACGACGGCAAGACCGGCGTGCTCCTCCAGGCCGAGGGCTCCGTCTCCCAGGACCTCGCCCGCGAGATCTGCATGCACATCACCGCCGCCGTCCCCCGTCCCAAGGGCGTCACCCGCGACGATGTGCCCCAGCACGTCATCGACAAGGAACGCCGACTCGCCATGGAGATGGCCATGGAAGGCGGCAAGAACGAAGAGATCGCCGCCAAGATGGTCGAGGGCAAGATCAACAAGCTCTACTCCGAACTCGCCCTCCTCGAGCAGCCCTTCATCAAGGACGACACCAAGAAGATCAAGGACCTCCTCCCCAAGGGCAGCACCGTCACCGCCTTCTACCGGTGGCAGGTCGGCGAAGCCGCCGACTAAACGCAAACTCGATCGGGTGCCTTGGGCAAGACGAGTTCTTGCCCGTGACCCGAGTCAACAGAACACGCTCAACCCGCGCTCGCCGCGGGTTTTTTCTTGCTCCCTCCCCCGCGCCTGCGGGGGAGGTGTCACGCAACGCGTGACGGAGGGGGGTCTCCGAAATTTGTGCTCTGTGCTTTGTGTTCTGTGCTCTGCGCCCCCCCCGCCCCCATTGCCTCCTCCCCCGCGCCTGCGGGGGAGGTGTCACGCAACGCGTGACGGAGGGGGTCCCTTTGTCTGCGCTCCCGCCCGCACCCACACCACCACCGCCGCCAGCCCCGCGCCGATCATGTTCGCCACGAGGTCCTGCGCGTTATTCACATACCCGCCCACATTGGTCTCCGGTGAGATCACTGTCGCCGTGTACTCAACGACCTCGTTGAACGCGCCCAGCCCCATCCCCGCGCTCGCCAAGATCACGAACAGCGCAAGCCCCGTCCGCAGCTCCTCGCGCAGGAACCGCCGCAGCGCCTCCCACACCGCAATCGTCGCCGCGAAGAAGCCGTAGCAGTGAATCAACTTGTCGTACTTCAGCACCTCCGGCTGAATCAGCCAATACGAATACAGCGCGACCGTATCCCCGCCCTGCTCAAGCCGCAGCACACCGCCCGCCATGTGCAGGAGGCCCCACACCGACAGCATCCACACCACCGCCGTCGAGAACCGCGCCCGCACATCCGCCCACATCACCAGGCCGATCAGCAGGAGCATCACCGCACCGTAGAACAGAAACTCCGTGTTCCCCCGGTGCAGCGCCAGCGCGAGAAACCCCACGACGTACAGCGCCGTGAACGCAGTCACCCACGGGTACCGCCTGATCATCATGCCCAAAGAGTATCGTCAAGCCGGGCCACGCCGCTTCAGCGACGCGAAAGCCGCCGCTCCAGCGCACCCGCCGACCCGAAGTGCGCCTCGAACAACTCGAGCAGCCGCGTCGGCGGCACCCGGCCCGAGGGCTCGGCCCCGACCGCACGCACATACGCCGCCAGCGCCTCCCGCTTGTACCGATACAAGTACGAGAACAGCGCATACGACTGCGCGTACATCGCCTCGGCCAGCCGCTGATCCTCGCCCGGCACATCCGTGAGCGTCACCAGCAGGTCCATCGGCACGATGCGCCCCTGCTCCACGATCGCGTCCCACTCGCCGTCGCGCGACGCACTGGCGCGGTCCGGACCGTACGCGAGCGACGAGTCCTCCGTCTCGAAACTCGCCGCCAATCCCTCCGAGAACCAGAACGGGTACAACCGCCGCCGGTCCTGCAGCCCGCAGTTGTACGAGATCAGATGCGTCGCCTCGTGAATCGTCTTGGCCGTGCTCGTCCGCGTCGCTTCCAGTTCGAGCCGCGCCCGCTCCGTCCGCGTGAACGCCAGGATCCGGTCGGCGCGCTCATTGAGCACGCTCGCGTGCGCATCGCGCCGATCATTCAGCGCCTGATCGCGCGACTCGTGCGCCAGATCGTCGTACTCCGCCAGTTCCTCCAGCGCCTGCTCGAACGCCGGGCCCGTGATGTCGTCGTAAAACACCACGCGATTGCTCGAACCCGCGTAATACCCGCCGACCCACTCCGCCGACACGCCGTCGTGCCGCTTGGCGAACGACGCGTACCGCTCGTGATCGCGGATCAGCACGCACAGCATCCGCGAACTCGGCGGCACCGCCTCGAGGCCCATTCGCGTCATCGTCCGCTCGAACTGCTTGTAGGTCCGCTCAAGCAGCGCCGATCGCGACGCCGTCCATTCCGCGCCGCAGTCCGAGAGAATCACGAAGTGCTTCGTCTTGGAAACAACGAAGCCCTCGCCCAGTTCGCGCTGGGCGCGTTCCAGCGCCTCCTCGTCCACGGGAATCTCGACCGTTGACTGCTCGTAGATCGCGCGCAGCGCGCCGGCGGCCTCAGCGT
>CALFMQ010000201.1 GCA_937879825.1 uncultured Phycisphaerales bacterium | reverse complement strand
TTGCGGCCACATCGTCAGGACCAGCAGCGCCAGCGCGTACACCACAAACGCCGCGCGCCAAACCTTGCTCATGCCCGCGCGTCCGCCCGCACCGACGACGCCGTCACCACAACCTCGCCCGCCGCGCGCCGCTCAAGCATCTTGTCCCATTCACCAATGAGCGAGTCCGCGAGCCCCGCGTAATCCTCCGCCCCGGCGCACCCCGCCTCGTACTCGAAGATCGACTGCCCGAAACTCGGGCACTCCGCCAACTTGATGTTCCTTCGAATCGCCGGGCGGTACACCTTCGCGCCGCGCCAAGGCACATCCTGCCCGCGGCTCTGCTCGAAGAACTGCTCGAGATCGCTCACCACCTCGCGCGTGTGCCGCGCCTGCTCGTCATGCATGCACAGCACAACGCCCGTCACGCGCAACTTCGGATTCACACCCCGACCCACCAACTGCACCGTCTCCAGCAACTTCCCCACACCCTGCAGCGCCAGGAAGTGCGCCTGCATCGGCACGATCACCTCGCGCGCCGCCGCAAGCCCATTGAGCGTCAGCAAACCGAGCGACGGCGGGCAATCGATGAAGATGAACTCGAACTCTTTCTTGAGCGGCTCGAGCGCGCGCGTCATCCGCGCGTGCCGGTCATCCAGCATCGCCAGCTCGCTCTCAGCCGCCGCAAGATCGGTCACCGCCGGAATCAGCGCCAGGTTCTCGTTCACCCGCCGCACAACCGACCACGCATCCACCCCAGCCCCGTCCGCGTCCGCCGGGTCGAGCAACAGGTCGTAGAGCGATAACTCGACTTCCTCGGGATCAACCCCCAGATGGAGCGTCGCGTGCGCCTGCGGATCTAGATCCACAACGAGCGTCTTGCGCCCCTTCGACGCCACCGCCGACGCCAGATTCACCACCGTCGTGGTCTTGCCGACCCCGCCCTTCTGGTTCATGAACGCAACAACTCGGCTCACAGAATGCACCGGAGCGTCTCCCGCTTCGTGTTGAACCCTCTGATCCGTCATCGGGTCCGGTAAGTGTACCCATCCCCCCAGATCAGGCCAAAGTCGCCGAGCCAATGGACCGATTCAAATCACTCGGTGCACGCCCATCCAAAGAGCCACCGATCGCCCGCGGAGATCGTCCATGAAAGCACGCAAGGAACTCAGCGCCCGCGAGATCGATGCGCTCCAAGAGTCACTCCTCCGGCGTCTGGGCGACTCCTCCGTCCCGACACTCCCGCACGTCGCGGTCCGGGTCCTCGAACTCGTCTCCGACACCAACTCCTCCTTCCGCGATTTCGCTAAGGCCATCGAGACCGATCAGGCCCTCACCGGGCGGCTCCTCCGCATGGCCAACTCGCCCTTCTTCGGCCAGCGCAACCCGGTCACCCGAATCGAGCGCGCCGCCATGCTCCTGGGAATGGACCGCCTCAAGGCCCTCGCCCTCGGCTTCCATCTCTCCAAGGCGGCCACCACCTCCACCGACGCCTCGGTCAAGCGCGCCTGGACACACGCCCTCTTCCGCGCATGCCTCGCCGCACGCGTCGCCGAAAACTTCGACTCAAAGGTCTCCGGCGAGGCGTTCGTCGTGGCGCTCATGGCCGACGCCGGGCGCCCGCTCATGCCCGGCCTGATCGGCGACCGCTACGCGCAGTTCATCGACGACAACGCGCTCCCGCAGGATCAGTTCCGCGCCGAGTTCGAGTCACTCCCATTCACCCATGTCGATGTCGCCGCCGCCATGTGCAAACTCTGGAACCTCCCGGAAGTCCTGCGCAGGCCCATCATCGCCCACCACACCCGGCCGACAACATTCACCAGGTCCGACACGCCCGGCCTCCTCCACGCCGTGGCCTACTTCGTCGGCTCCATCCCCACCCAGCCCCCCGATCACAAGTGCATCGCGAGCGAGACCGCAACGCAGGCGCGCGCCCTCTTCAACTTCAAGCCCCCGGAAATCGCATCCATCGTCGAGCAGGCCGCCCACGACCTCGACGCCTACAAAGAGTTCTTCCAGCACATCCTCGACGAAACCGTCTCCCTCGACGCCATCATCGACACCGCAAACGCCTACCTCGCCGACCAGACCGACGAACTCGCCGACGAGTCCGCGCCCCACCAAACGCAGACAGTCCGCAAGTTTCGCACCCCCGCATTCGTCCTCGAAGCGGCACGCGTCGATGACTCAACCATCAGGGTCTACATCGATGACCCCAGCGGCCAGCGCCTCACCGCAGAGGAGTTCGATCCCCGGACGCGTTCGGACAACGAGCTCGCCTCGGCGCTCATGCTCGACGACCTCGATCCCGCCGAAGCCACCAGAGTCATCTCCGCGATCAGGAAACTCGCCGCCTGAGCCCGCCCCCGCCCGACTATCCTGACATCCCGTGCCCGCGCTCACCGATCAGGCCATCGTCCTGCGAACCTGGGACTTCTCCGAGACCTCCCAGACCGTCTCGCTCCTCACGCGCGACCACGGCATCGTTCGCGCGCTCGCAAAGGGCTCCCGACGACCCCGCAGCGCGTTCGACGGCGGCCTCGAAATCCTCACCCGAGGACACATCGCCGCCATCGTCAAACCAACCGCCGAACTCGCAACACTCACCGAATGGGGGCTCGCCGAGATCTTCCCCCACCTGCGAACCTCCCTCACCGCCCACCGCGCAGCGTTCCTGATCGTCGATCTCGTCCACCACCTCTTCCAGCCCAACGACCCCCACCCCCGACTCTTCGACGCCGCGCTCGACGCCCTCCGCGCACTCGCCCATGATGCGCCCTCAAGTCCGACCGTCGCATCGTTCCTCTGGTGCGCCCTCGCCGAGGCCGGCTACGCGCCCACGCTCGACCGCAACGCCATCACCGATGACCCGCTCGCCCCAGCCGACGCATTCGCCTTCTCCGCCTCCGCCGGCGGCCTGATCCCAGACCCCGGCCCCGCATCCCACCCCGACGGGGTCTGGCGCCTCCGTAACGACACGCGCGAACGCCTGCTCAATATCAGCGCCGGAGCCCCGGTCGATGCGTCGCCGCCGACCCACCGCGCCGCCCGACTCCTGACCGTCTACACCGAATGGATTATCGGACGCTCACTCGCATCCGCAGCCGCGTGGAGGCAGGTCGCGGGCGAATCCACCGACTCCGGTGGACCCTAAGTGAAATAACCACTAACATGCGCGCAAGGACACCCACGGGTAAAGTGCGCGGTCCGTCCGCTCATCGCCCCCGGCACCCCGAGTCGCCACCCGATGCCAAGCGCTCACCAGAACGATCACCACCTCACCACGCCCATCACGGGTGTGGCGCGCGATCGTGTCACCGGCGTCGACATCCGGATCGATCGGATCGGTCGCGGCCCGACCGTGATCTTCCTCAACGGGCTCCTCGGCCTCAACGAACACTGGTTCGGGTGCCTCCCGCCCATCGCGCGCGTCGCCGAATGCCTCCTCGTGCAGCCGCCCCTCCTCGAGATGAAGGGCAAGGGTTGCTCCGTCGATGGCGTCGTGCACCTCGTCGTCTCCGTCCTCGACACCCTGATCGACGGACCGGTCATTTTCGTCGGCAACTCCCTCGGCGGGCACATCTCGCTCCGCATCGCCATGGAGCACCCCGACCTCGTCCGGGGCCTGGTCCTCACCGGTTCCTCCGGGCTCTTCGAGCGCACATTCGAACGCGATGTGCAGCATTCGCCCTCCCGCGAATGGCTCCAACGCAAAATCGATGCGCTCTTCCACGACCCCACCCGCATGCTCCCCGGCACCGTCGATATGGCATACGAAGAACTCTCCCGCCGATCCGCGGCCCGCGCGCTGGTCAAACTCGGCAAGAGCGCCAAACGCGATCACCTCGGCGAACGCCTCTCCGAAGTCCGCGTGCCCACCCAACTCATCTGGGGACGACAAGACATCGTCACGCCCCCCGAAGTCGCCGATCAGTTCCTCGATCTGATCCCCGACGCCCGGCTCGCATGGATCGACAACTGCGGGCACGCGCCGCAGATCGAGTGCGCCGATCAGTTCGGCGCCATCGCCGCCGGGTTCATCAACGAACTCAACGCGCAAGCATCCCAATCGGAGGCCGACTCGGAGGTCGCATGACCACCGCATCCCCTCCCGCCGCCAGCGGCACACGCCGCGCCCCCGCACGATGGACCACGCCCATCGGCGCTGCACTCTCGGCCTACCTCGCCCGACGGGCGCGCTTCCTCTCCGCAACATCATCACGAGCACACGACGCCCGCGCCACACAACTCCATCAACTCCGCGCCCTGATGCGCCTCGCCGCCAACACCGAAGTCGGCCGCGCCGCCAACTTCACCCGCGCGCTCAACCGGAGCGATGCCGACCTCATCCGCGCCTACCGCGACGCCATCCAACCCGGCGATTACGAGGTCTGGCGCGCCCGCTACCGACGCATGCGCGAACTCGCCCAGCCGGATGTCACATGGCCCGGCGTCGTCACAGACTGGGCCCAGACCTCCGGCACCACCGGCGGCGAAAAATACATCCCAGTCTCCAAGCACATGATGCGCTCCAACTACCGCGCAGCGCTCGATATCTTCGCCCACGCCAAACGCTTCGGCGTTTCGCTCCCCCACATGTTCGGCGGCCGCCTCCTCTTCCTGGGCGGCTCAACCGATGTCTCGGTCAACGATCGCGGCATCCGCACCGGCGACCTCTCCGGGCTCGTGACAGGGCTCATCAAGTGGCCACTCTCGCAGGTCTACACACCCGGCCCCGAAGTCGCGCTCCTCTCGCACTGGCCGACCAAGATCGAAGCAATGGCCAAGGTCACGCTCCCCCAGGACATTCGCTTCATCTCCGGCATGGCGTCGTGGTCGCTCGTGCTCTTCCAGCGCGTCCTCGAACTCGCACGCCAGCGTGATCCCTCCATCACCTGCCTCCGCGATGTCTGGCCCCACCTCAACCTCTTCGTCCACGGCGGCGTCCGCTACCAACCCTTCGACGCCCGCGTCCGCGAGGCATGGTCGGGCAACCCGCACACCGACATCCCGCACCGCCTCGAGGTCTACCCCGCGTCCGAGGGCTTCATCGCCGTGCAGGACACGCCGAACGACCCCGGGCTGCGCCTCCACACCGATCATAAGATCTTCTTCGAGTTCATCCCCGTCGAGGAGATCAATGCGCCGAGCCCCCGCGCCTTCATGTGCGATGAGGTCGAGAAGGGCCAGCGCTATGTCGTCGTGATGACAACCTGCGCCGGCATGTGGCGCTACATCATCGGAGATGTCGTCGAGTTCGACACCATCCCGCCCGACGGCCCGCCGCGGCTCCGCATCGTGGGCCGGCACAAGCACTTCATCAACGCCTTCGGCGAAAACCTCATCGTCGAGGAAATCGAGCGCGCAGTCGTCGCAACCCAGCAATCACTCAACATCCGAACCGGCGAGTTCACCGCCGCGCCCGTCTACCCCGCGCCCGGACGCGCCGCGGGGCTCGAACTCGTCGTCGAATGGAAGCCGAACGCGCCCGATCAACTCGCGCACTTCGCCCGCACCTTCGATACCGCGCTCCGATCCATCAATGTCGACTACAACACCAAGCGCACCGGCGACCTCGGCATGGGCGCACCCACGATCACGCCCGTACCCATCGGCGCCTTCCACAAGTGGATGGAGCACACCGGCAAACTCGGCGGCCAGCACAAGTGCCCCCGGTGCGCCAACACGCGCGACTTTGTCGAAGGCGTCATCGCCGCCAACTCGGAGTAGTTCCCCGAGGCGCGAAACCCGCGCCCGCAATCACCCAACCACCTACCGTCGACTATGATGACCGACCCAGAGGAGCAATCATGAAACAAGCCGCCAATCCGTGCCATGGCATCTCGTCCGCAGCCGATGCGATCCTCAATCAGTGCGCATCGTTCATCGCCCAACTCGACGACGACGCCTACACCGCCAAATCACCGCTCCAGTTCAACGCGACCATCGGGCAGCATGTCCGCCACGCGCTGGATCACTTCGCCGCCGCGTGCAAGGGCCAGCAGACCGGTCTCATCGACTACGACCACCGCGACCGCGACACCCTCATCGAGCGAGACCGCAACGCCGCCATCTCCGAGATCGCCCGCCTCCGCGACTGGCTCACCTCACTCAAGCCCGTCACCGAAGCGCCAGCGCTCCGCATGCAGGTCATGCTCTCGGGCGACGGCTCCTGCGCCGAACTCGATACCAACCTCGCCCGCGAAGTCTTCTTCGCTATGCACCACGCGATCCACCACCACGCCGTCATGGGCGCGATCGCGATGGAGCAAGGGCTCGAGATCCCCGCCGGCTTCGGCAAAGCCCCGTCCACCATCAACCACGAGTCCAACCTCGCCGGGACGCACTGATCGATGTGCACCGTCTCCGTGATCCCGCTCCCCGATCGACGCGGCTATCGCCTCGTCACCAACCGCGACGAACTCAAGACGCGACCACCCGCGCTCCGCCCACGACTCCACACCCCCGAGCCCGACCTCAGCGCCATCTGGCCCGTCGACCCCGACGCGGGCGGCACATGGATCGCAACGAGCAACCACCAACTCACGCTCTGCGCCATGAACATCAACCCCGACCCGCGCCCCGCCCCGCCGGCAGACGACATCCGCCGATCCCGCGGCATGGTCATCCCAACGCTGATCAACTCAAACTCGGCCCGGCACGCCATCGAGCGCCTCGAATCATTCAATCTCGATCTGTTCAAGTGCTTCCGCCTCATCGCGGTCGATCACGACCGCGTGCTCGACGCCGTCTGGGATCAATCCGAACTCTTCATCACCGACCGCCCGCTCGAGTCGGTCTGCTTCGCAACGTCGGGCATCGGCGATCACCGCGTCCAGGCCCGCGTCACGTTCTTCGATTGGTGGTCCGATGGTGCTCCCCTCACCCCGGAAAGACAGGACGCCTTCCACCATCACCGCTGGCCCGAGCGAGGCGAGATCTCCGTCAATATGCACCGCGCCGAGGCACGCACCGTCTCCATCACCTCCGTCGAAGTCCCCGCCGATGACGACACCACGATGATCTACCGCGACGAGCAACGCCACGCCACAACCCACCGTCTCGAAACGCGCGCACAACCAGTCCGCCACGCGAGGGTCTGACCCATGAAGGCGCGCGCGTTCGCATTCCTGCGCCGCGTGCTCCGACCGCGATGGGTCCGCGTCTACCTCGCCCTCCTCCTCCTCTCCCACCTCACCATCCAGATCTTCGCCCCCGACTTCTGGGTCGGCTACTACCTCAAGCCGCCCGCCGGCGCCGAGCGCATCTTCGTCGATGTCCCGCGCATGTCCGACGCCGGGCCCGTCGCCGACAAAGCCATCCGACTCTCGCTGCTCAAGTGGGAACCGGCCGAGCCCCCGCCGAGCAGCGCATCTCCGAAACCCGCGCCCGTCCTCCTCCTCCACGGCTCACCCGCGCAGGGCGCACGCGACTACCGCAACCTCGCGCCCAGACTCACCGAGACCGGCCGCACCGTCTACGCGCTCGACCGCGTGGGCTACGGCAACTCCTCCAAGTGGGTGCCCTCGTACTCCGTCCTCACCAACGCCCGCTACACCCTCGCCGCGATGGAAGAACTCGGCATCGAGCGCGCCCATGTCGTCGGATGGTCCTACTCCGGCGGCGTCGTCGTCCACCTCACCGACATCGCGCCGCAACGCCTCGCCTCTGTCACCATGCTCGGCGCGATCGGAATCCAGGAAGGCGAGGGCTCCGGCTCCTACTACTTCGAGCACTTCAAGTACGCCGTCGGATATGTCGCCGCTGTTGTCCTCCCAGAGTTCATCCCGCATTTCAATCTCATCGGCGATAGCGCCATCCGCCACGCGTTCATCCGAGACTTCTGGGACACCGATCAACGCCCGGTCCGCGCCATCATGCAGCGCAACACCGTCCCCACGCTCATCCTCCACGGCCGCCACGACCCCCTCGTCCCCGCGTGGACCGCCGAGCAACACGCCAAACTCATCCCCAACTCGCGACTCGTCATGCTCGACGGCTCGCACTTCTTCCCATTCGGCCCGCCCGCCGACTCCCACGAGACCTTCGAACTCGGACTCCAAGTCCTCGAGGGCTTCTTCGCCCGCCACGATGCGCCCGGCATCCCTGTTCTCGTCGGCGTCTCAGACTTCGCACCCGTCGCCGACTCCGGCGAAGGCAACATCGGCAATTTCCACATCACCCGCTCCACGCCCTGGCCCCTCATCATCATCTTCATCGCGCTGGCCACGCTCATCTCCGAAGACCTCACCGTCATCGCCGTCGGGATGCTCGTCGCGCGCGGCTCGCTCGACCTGGGCGTCGGGCTCACCGGGTGCTATGTCGGAATCCTGGGCGGCGACCTCCTCCTCTGGTGCATCGGGCGCTTCTTCGGGCGCCGCGCACTCAAGTGGGGCTTCATCGCCAAACGCCTCCCGCCCGACTCACTCGCGCACTGGCAGGACACCCTCACCAACCACGCCGGCAAGGCCGTCTTCCTCTCCCGCTGCCTCCCCGGCACACGCATGCCCACCTATGTCGCCGCCGGAATGCTCATCCGCAAGCCGGCGCGTTTCCTCATGTGGGTGCTCATCGCCGTCCTCATCTGGACACCAATCCTCCTCATCCTCTCCGTGCTCATCGGGCCGCGACTGCTCGGATTCTTCGAAACCGTCCTCCACGGCCCGTGGGCCATCGCCGCATCGCTCCTCGTCCTCATGGTCATCGTCCGCATCATCAGCGCCGAAGCCACCTACGCCGGACGCCAGAAACTCCGCGCCGATATCCGCCGCATCTTCCGAATCGAGTTCTGGCCCGCATGGGCCTTCTACATCCCCATCGTCCCCTGGATCGCTTGGCTCGCGCTCCGGCACCGCGGCCCCATGACATTCACATGCGCCAACCCCGGCGTGCCCCACGGCGGCGGCGTCGTCGGAGAGTCCAAACACCAGATCCTCTCCCTCATCAACAACGCCGACAACCTCATCCTCCATCAGGAACGCATCGACGAGAATCCCGATGTCATCGAGCGCACCAAGCAGGTCATCGCGCTCATCCGCGACGAGCCCAAACTCGCCGGCTACCCCGTCATCCTCAAGCCCGATGTCTCCCAGCGCGGCCACGCCGTCAAACTCGCCCGCTCCAACGAGGATGTCCATCAGTATCTGGAACAAATGACCCGCACCGTCCTCGTTCAGCGCTACCACCCCGGCCCCCACGAAGCCGGCATCCTCTGGTCGCGCGTCCCCATCCGCGGCAAGAGAGCGTCCGACTGCCCCAGCGAGGTCTTCACCGTCACACGCAAAGTGTTCCCCGTCATCGTCGGCGACGGCCAGCGCACGCTCGAAAGACTCATCTGGGAGCACCCGCGCTACCGCATGCAGGCGCACGTCTTCCTCACACGCTTCGCCGACCAGATCGACCGAGTCCCCGCCGAGGGCGAACGCGTCAAACTGGGCGTCGCCGGCAACCACTGCCAGGGCGCCCTGTTCATCGACGGCTCGGACCTCGTCTCCGAAGAACTCACGCGCCTACTCGCCAGACTCCTCGAGAACGCAGGCACGCCCGACAACCCCGCGTCATTCGATTTC
>CALFMQ010000200.1 GCA_937879825.1 uncultured Phycisphaerales bacterium | reverse complement strand
TCGAGCCGCGACATCGCTTCCAGGATCCGCGCGCACGCCCTCTCGCACCCCGGCAGAAGCGCAGGGTCGTGGAGCGCACTCAGACTCGGCCGCAGAAACGACCGCGCCTCGCCCTCGTCACGATACCCCCGAGACCACAACCAGCGCTCGACCAGCGGATCGACACCAAGCCGAAGCCCCACCGCTTCTCCCCGCCCCACAAACCGCGACATGCCCCACCGATGCGTCATCCCTTCCATAGGCCGCCCACGATACCCAACATCCCAATCTCCACGCCCGGATCGATGCCCTCTCCAACGATTCACAACAGTTGTCCGCCGATTCCAGCCGACGCTACCCTGTACCCCCTTCAGAGTCAGCACGACCGATCAGGAGTCTCCCCCCTTGGCCAGCGAACTCATCCACGCGATTCTTCTCCTCGGCGCACCCGGCACCGGCAAGGGAACCCAGGGCGCCATCCTCGGCCAGGTCCCGGGCTTCGTCCACCAATCCTCCGGCGACATCTTCCGCTCGATGGACCCCAACTCCGAGATCGGCAAACTCTTCCGCTCCTATTCCGAGAAGGGCGAGCTCGTCCCCGACGATGTCACCATCCGAATCTGGAAGCAGGATGTCGATCGCCGCATCGCCGCCGGGACATTCCGGCCGACCTCAGATCTCCTCGTCCTCGACGGCATCCCGCGCACACCGTCGCAAGCCAAACTGATGAACGAACTCCTCAAGGTCCACTCCGTCATCCACCTCTCCTGCAAGGACGAAGAAGCCCTCGTCGAACGCCTCCGCAAGCGCGCCCAGAAGCAGAACCGGCCCGATGATGCCAAGCCCGATGTCATCCGCCGCCGCCTCGAGGTCTACCGCGACGAAACCCGCCCCGTCCTCGAGTGCTACGACAAGTCCACCATCGCCCGAATCGATCCCCTCGCCACGCCCGCGACTGTCCTCCGAGACATCCTCTCGGTCGTCGCGCCCATTCAGGCCGATGTGCTGGGCAACGCGCTCGCCTGACGCGCCCTCCCGCACAAGCAAACCCCCAGCGCAACGCACGCCCCCCAGGCCATCCGCCACGGATACGCCGACGGCTGTGTGATCAACCACGCATCACGCCCGACAACCCGCGGCACCACAAATTCCAGGACAATCACAACCAGCGGCCCCACCACCATCGCCGCCACCGCGCTCCGCCCGTTCCCCCGCCGCGTAAACACAAACGCCAGGAACACGCCAAGCAATCCCGCATACGGATAAGTCATCACGCTCAGCGCAAACGGAATCAGTCCACGCCCGTCACCCCGCGACGCCCACACAAACAGAATCGCGCATACCGTCAGCGCCACAGCCCACGCGACCACCCGCACCCGTGCGCCCTCCGCCGATCCCCGCCGACCCACCGAGGCCATCGCCGTCAGCGCCGAGTCCAGACTGCTCATCGCCGCCGCCACAATCCCCGCAAACACCAGCCCCCGCACGCCGACCGGCAACTCGTGCAGCACAAACCACGCGAACGCCTTGTCCCCGCTCGGCGGCGCATGCACACTCGCCCCCGGCGCATCGGGCCTGTAATACAGGAACAGCAACAGCCCGACGCACAGGAACACGCCGATCACGACGCCCATCACCGCGATCGATCCGATCACCGACCGCGCCGCACGCTTCGAGTCCTTGCAGGTGAGCAACCGCTGCACGAGGTCCTGATCCGTCCCGAACGCAGCCACATGAAACAGCGCCATCGCAGTCAGCACCGACAACAACGAAAAATCAGACCGCATCCCCGCAGAAACATTGAGCAGCCGCAACTTCCCCGCATCGATCTCCCGCACCGCCTCATACGCGCCGATCACGCCGATGCCCAGATCATCCAGAATCAGCCACATCGCCAGTAGCGCAGCGCCAAGGAGCACCACCACCTGCGCCACATCCGTCCAGATCACAGCCGCGATCCCGCCCGCCAGCGTGTACGCCGTCGCGACCACCGCGATAATCAACACCGCCGCACACAGCCACACCGCATCGATCCCGCCGCCGCTCCGTGCCGGGAACAACATCAGCGCCACCGGAATCGCCGCGATGTACAACCGCGCCCCGCTCGCAAGCACCCGCCCCGCCAGGAACAACCACCCCGCACCCCGCCGCGCCCCGGCGCCGTATCGATCCTCCAGCGCATCGTAAATCGACGCCACGCCCGCCCTGTAGAACACGGGAAGAAACCAGAAGGCCACAACCACCGCCGCGATCAACTGCGCAATCAGAACCGCGAAGTATGTCAAATCACCGTTGTACGCCGACTCGGGCACCCCCGTCACCGTGGCGACCGAAACCGCCGTCCCGACGAACGACAGCGCCACCGCCCATCCCGGCATCGACCGCCCGCCCAGAAAGAACCAGTCCTTCTTCCCCTTCCCCCGCGCACTCGCGATCACACCGAGCGTCACGACGACGCCCAGGTACACAACAAGCGTGAGCCAGTCGAGCGCCCCGAGTCTCAACGGTCGCCTCCGTGCTCGAGCGCCCCGCGCAGCGACCCGCCCGCTCCCGCCAGCATCCGCCGCGCCGTTGCCGCATCGACGCCCAACCGCCCCATGACAACCGCCGACTTCACCTCGCCCCCGGCGCCATCAAGCAGCGCGATCGACGCCTCCCTCCCGACGCCCGTCAACTCGGCCACGATCCGCGCCCCCCGATCCCGCAGCTTAGCGTTCGTCGCCCGAAGATCCACCATCAAGTTCCCGTGCACCTTGCCTAATCGAACCATCAGCGCCGTCGAGATCGTGTTGAGCACCATCTTCGTCGCCGTCCCCGCTTTCATCCGTGTCGATCCCGTCACAACCTCCGCCCCCGTCTCCACCACGATCATGTGCCCGCACCCCACCGGCGCCTCCACCAGTGCGCACACCAGCATCCCCGTCGTCGCATCCCGCCCCGCCGCGAACTCGACCGCGCCGCGCACATACGGCGTCGTCCCCCCCGCAGCGATTCCCAGCACCGCATCATTCGCGCACACACCGAGCGATCGCAACGCCTCATGCGCACCGTCGTGCTCATCCTCGCGCGACTCGCTCGATCTCCGCAGCGCCGCATCGCCGCCCGCGATCAGTCCCACTACCATCTCCGGAGGTGTCTGGAAAGTGGGGGGGCACTCCGACGCATCCAGCACACCCAGCCGACCCGATGTCCCCGCCCCCACATAAATCAACCGCCCGCCGCGCCGCATCCCCGCAAGCGCCGCATCCACGAACCCCACGATCGCATCGCCCGCCCGCGCCACGCACGCCGCAACAGTCGCGTCCTGATCATTGATGAGCGACACGATCTCGCGCGTCGTCCGCGCATCGAGTTCCATCGACGC
>CALFMQ010000199.1 GCA_937879825.1 uncultured Phycisphaerales bacterium | reverse complement strand
GCGGACTCGGGCGAGGCGGCGCCACAGGACGGGGGCGAGCCGTCCGGCGCGGGCGCGGACGATGCAGAGAGTCGTGATCGATCTCCCTCGAGAGCCGCATCACATACTCCAATCGGTGACGAACACACCGTCCCTGACGAGCGGGCGGGGGCTGCGCGTCGTGACTCGGCGGACCCGGCGCACAGACTGGCGGCCGCGCTCGAGGTGCCCGGAACCTCTCCCGATGCCGGCAACAACGCGGGGACGACGCTGCTTCAGTTGGAAGCCGATGCGCCAGCGGGGACCAAACTGGGCGGGCCGTTGGCGGGTAAGCCCGTCAGTGTCGGCGCATCGCAAGGGCAAGCGCCTCAGGGCTCGTCTGATGCGGAGGCGGGGTTCGGCGCGGGCGTGTCGCGCGGGCTGGCCGCGGCGCTGCAGCAGAAGGGCGGTTCGCTCACGATTCGGTTGTCCCCGGCGTCGCTCGGGTCGCTCCGGATCGAGATGACGCTCGGCGAGGGCCAGGTCTCGGTTCGTATGGAGACGCTCAACGAGCAGGCGCAGCAGATGCTGATGCGATCGATGCCCATGCTCAAGGACTCGCTTGAGAGCAAGGGCCTGACGGTGCGAGATATCCAGGTGACGCCGACGCTGCATCAGGCGAGCGGGGCACACCATAGCGCCGATACGCGTCAGCAGTCCCAGCACGATCAGCATGCGTGGGACGAAGGCCGCGGAGACGGGGATCAGCCGGGTGGCGGCGGGCGCGAGGGAGAGAGCGGCTCGGGGCGTGACGGTCGTGAGGGCTCGGACGATCTGAGCGAGCAGTGGTTCGAACAACGGTTGCGGATGACGCTCAACGCGGTCGCGTGAGCGGGGAGAAGTTGCCATGTCAGCGATTTCGGGTCAGTTGACGAGTTCGGGGAGCGGTTCGGCGACGCAGGCGTTCGAGGCGCTATCGAGTCAGGACTTCCTGGAGGTCATCTTCACGGAACTGACGGCGCAGAACCCGCTCGAGCCGAACGACACCAAGGATCTTCTCAATCAGATCGCGACGATTCGCTCGATCGAGTCGGATCTGCAGCTGGCGGACAAACTCGAGAACATGCTCCGGCGCAGCGAGATTACCTCGGCGAGTTCGATGGTCGGGAAGTTCATCACGGGCACGACCGACAACGGCGTTGACGCGATCGGATTCGTTGACTCTGTTTCGATCACGCGAGAGGGCATCCGGATGAACCTCAGCGACGGGTCGTCGGTCGCGCTCTCGAACGTGCAGGAGATCATCGACACGGCGCTGCTCGGCCCGGCGCAGCAGCCGGGCGAGGGCGAGACGCCCGAGCCGGTGCTCGACCAGAACGGCGACGGCGAGGTTGATACGGATGACCTGAACTTCGTGCTCGCGCACATCGGCCAATCGGTGACGCCCGGCACTCTGGGCGATGTTGATGGCAACGGCACTGTGGACGAGGAAGATGTGGCAGCGATCAACGAGGCCCTCGGCGGGTAGCGGCACCGGAGCGGCGTTGTGATCGGATCCACCGACCTTTTGCGGAAACTCGCGTCCGGCGTGCATCCCGACGGGACTCACCGGAATTCGGCGCCGGAGGCGATCGAGCGCGAGCGCTTCGAGGGATTGCTGGCGCGGATACGCGACGGCGGGCTGGGGAGCGGTTGGCCCGTTCGGCTCTCTGGCGACGCATCGATCGATTTCAATGAAGAGCAGATGTCGCGCCTCTCGGATGCCACCGATGCGGCGCAGGCCGCGGGATACGAACGCCTGCTTGCATGCATCGATGAGCATGTTCTGCGCGTGGACGTTGCGCAGCGGGAAGCGCATCCTGTCGAGAGCCGCGCAAGCGGCGGGTTGCTGACGGGCTTTGACGCGGCGGTGGTGATCTCTCGAGAGCCGGAGGATGTGCCGCGGATCGTTCAGCGTCCGAGCGGGGTGCGGAACGCGGCGCTCGGGGAGTTGCTGGCACGGGATGTGCGTAGCGGAGCGGGCGCGGCGACGATTTCTCAGGCCGCGGAATAAACGGCAGATAAGGAGAGCCGGGATGGCTTCAACGGGCGCATTGTTTACCGGGTTGAGCGGCCTGAGCACGCACGCCAGACGCCTCGAGGTGATCGGCAACAACATCGCCAACGTCTCGACCACGGCGTACAAGTCGAACCGGATGCTCTTCGCGTCGGGCATCAATCGCAACTTCAGTCTGGGGACCGCGCCGTCGGGCGCGAGCGGCGGCACCAACCCCGGCCAGGTCGGCCTGGGCGTGACGATCGCGGGCACGCAGCGCGACTTCTCCAACGGGGCGATCTCTCCCACCGGCATCTCGCGCGACATGGCGATCGAGGGAGGCGGGTTCTTTGTCGTCGATCGGGCGGGGCAGCAGTTGTACACCCGCGCCGGGGCGTTCCAGTTCAACGCCCAGAATGAGCTCGTCACAATCAGCGGCGACCGATTGATGGGATTCGGGGTCGACGAAGACTTCAATATCACCGAGGGCCAGATCGAGCCGCTCACCGTGCCGCTCGGGACGATGACGCTCGCCGAGGCGACGGAGAATGTGAGTTTCACAGGCAATCTTGATGCTGACGGCGACGTCGGGACGCAGGGGAGCAACCTGCAGTTCGCGGAACTGACATCCGGCGGCCCGGGCGTCTTCGCGACCGGCGCGACACTCCTGACGGCCATCGACGGCGGCGGTTTCGCGGCGGGCGATGTGATCACCGTTTCTGGCGCGACGCGCGGCGGGAAGCTCCAACCGGACGCGACCTTTGAGCTCACCACTGGCACCGAGACGATCGACGACTTCCTCGCATTCCTCCAGGAAGCCCTGGGCGTCGTGCCCAACGGCGGCGCTTCGCCCGGTGATCCGGGCGGCGGCATCGAGCCGGGGAGTTTCTCGATTACCAACGGCGTGATCGACTTTGTCGGGAACTTCGGCGAGCAGAATGACCTCGATCTCTCGGCCGGCAACATCTCCGTCGAGGACGCGACGGGCACCGCCAAGGCGCACCCGTTCGACATCACCAAGACGCAGACCGCCGACGGTGAGAGCGTGCGGACCAGCTACATCGTGTACGACTCGCTCGGCACAGCGATGTCCGTGGACATCACCTTCGTGCTTGCATTCAAGGACAACTCGGGCACGTATTGGCGCCCGTTCCTGCACTCTTCGGATGATACGGATCTCGCGCTCCATCTCGAGAGCGGTGATCGTTCGGTCGTGGGCGGCTACGACGACTCGATCCCCATGGTGCAGTTTGACAACTTCGGGCAGCTCGTCGGGCCTGAGTCAGTCAGTGTCCAGCTCGACCGCATGGACACGGGCGCCTCGGACCCGCTGACATTCAGTCTCGACTTCAGCGGGCAGGCGGGGATGATCACGGCGTACTCCGATGCGGGCGGATCTTCGACGATCGCGTCCGTGTTCCAGGACGGTTCGCCGCTCGGGACGCTTACGAACTTCGCGGTCGGGGCCGACGGCATCGTCACGGGTGGGTTCACCAACGGCTTGACCCGCGTGATCGGACAGGTGGCGTTGGCGGGATTCACGAATCCCGAGGGCTTGGTGGATGTCGGGGACAATCTCTTCAATGTGGGCCCGAACTCGGGCTCGCCCGTGATCTCCGAGCCACTGGAGTTCTCGAACGGAAGAATCATCGGCGGCGCGCTGGAACTCTCGAACGTGGACCTGAGCAAGGAGTTCATCGAGATGATCCTCACTTCGACGGGGTATTCCGCGTCGAGCCGGGTGATCTCGACCGCGGATCAGTTGCTCCAGCAGTTGCTGCTCCTGGCCCAGTAAACCGGCGGGACCCGCCGGATTCGGTTGAAGTCACGTCCGCGGAATGCCGATAACGCGCGTCAGGAGAACCCCATGATTGTCCTGACTCGGCTCAACGGGCAGCCGTTTGTGCTCAACGCCGACCTCATCCGAACCATCGAGCAGACGCCCGACACCACGATCTCGCTCACCACGGGCGAGCGGATGGTCGTTTCCGAGTCGCTGCGCGAGGTGGTGGATCGGGCGATCGAGTACGCCCGCGTGATCCGCCAGCCGGCTTTCGCAACCGGATGATTGCGGCGGTCGTCCGAACTAGGGCTTAAGGAGCGGGGTTGCCGGGTCGATAACCGGGAGACCACTTTGTGCGCCCCCGGTGCGGGGCGGGAAGGCCTTCCGCATGGACTTGGGAACAATTCTGGGATTGGTGCTCGGCTGCATTCTGCTCCTGGTGGCGATGCTGCTCGGTGGTTCGCTCTTGGTCTTCGTGGACATCCCTTCGGTGCTGATCGTGATCGGGGGGAGTTTCACGGCGGCGATGACGGCTTTCCCGCTGGCCAATCTGTTCAAGCTGCCCAAGATCATGATGAAGTCGATCTTCGTGCCCAAGGTCGATCACGGCGCGATGATCCGCGAGATGGTCAAGTATGCGGAGGTCGCTCGTCGCGATGGCATCCTCGCGCTGGAGGGCATGACCGACGAGATGGAGGATGAACTCCTGATTCTCGGCGTCAAGATGGCGGTCGACGGCACAGACCCGGACCTGATCGAACAGGTGCTCGACGCGGATGTCGAGAACATGCTGGCGCGTCACTCCGAGGGCAAGGCGCTGCTCGACGGCATCGGGAAGTACGGCCCGGCCTTCGGCATGATCGGGACGCTCATCGGGCTGGTCGCGATGCTCGCGAACATGTCCGACCCCTCAACGATCGGCGGCGGCATGGCGGTGGCGCTGCTCACCACGATGTACGGCGCGATTCTCTCGAACGTGATCTTCCTGCCGATGGCGGACAAGCTCGCGCTCTACAACGAGCGAGAACTGCTGGCCAAGACCATCGTGATCAAGGGCGTGATGTCGATCCAGTCGGGCGACAATCCGCGCGTCGTCGAGCAGAAGCTCAAGACCTTCCTCTCCCCGGGCGCTCGCGCCGCATTCGATGACGATGCGCTCAAGGCCGCCGCATAAGAACGACCCATGCCGAAGAAACCCGAGAAAAAGTCGGCCGGCGTTCCCGAGTGGGTTGTCACCTACGGCGACATGATGAGTCTGCTGTTGTGCTTCTTCATCCTGCTCGCGGCGTTCAGCGAGATGAAGAAGGACGAGGAGTACCAGCGCGTCGTCGAGGGCATCAAGGAAGCGTTCGGCTATTCCGGCGGCGTCGGTGTGCTCCCTAGCAACGATGTCCCGCTGCGATCGATGATCGAGATGCTCGAGTCGGCGGTGATGAAAGAAATGAAGCAGACCAAGGTCTCCAACACGACCGACGAGGGCCCGCAGGGCAAGGAGGCCAAGGTCACAAAGGTTCACGAAGGGATGATGTTCACCATCGGCGGCAACCTGACGTTCGAGCCGGGGAGCGCCGAGCTCAAGCCCGAGGCCAAACGCGAGATCGTCAAGGTCTGCAAACTGCTCGACGGTCGCCAGAACAAGATCGCGGTCCGCGGGCACGCGGCGCGGAAGCGTCTCCCGCCCGACTCGCCCTTCAAGGACCTGACCGACCTGTCGTACGCGCGTGCGAAGGCCGCGTACGAGGTGATGGTGAACGACGGCGGTCTAAATCCCGAGGTCCTGTATATCGAGGCCCGAGGCGATAACGAACCGCTCAACCCGCGTCAGACCGACGAAAAGGCGAGCACCGCCAATCGGCGCGTCGAGATCATCATGACCGAAGTCCTGGTGACCGATCTGAACCACAACGACTATTCGGATGAAGGAGCCGCGGTCGGCGCGACCGGCGGCTCATCTGAGGGAGGATGACCCATGGCCGACGAAGCGAAAGCGGCACCGGCGCCAGAGGCGAGTGCGAGCGGCGGCAAGAAGCTCCCGCTCAAGACCATCATCATCGTGCTGGTGATGCTCGTCGTTGAGGCGGGCGTGCTGGTGGCGGCGTTGTCGATGTTCGGTGGGCCGTCCAAGGCGGCGGCGGACGACGGCGTGGTCGAGCCGTCCCCGGATGCGCTGCTCGTCGAGATTCCGGT
>CALFMQ010000198.1 GCA_937879825.1 uncultured Phycisphaerales bacterium | reverse complement strand
CTGGCTCTCCATCACGACCTGTCCGAGCGTGTCGGTATCGCTCGGGAAGACGAACAGATCGCTCGACGCATAGATCTCTGAGAGTTGTGTGCCGTGACGGAAGCCGAGGAACGACACGGGCGCCCCCCCGTTCCCCGCGAGTTCCTGTTCCATTGTCTTGCGGTACGGGCCGTCGCCCACAACGATCAGGCGCGCCCTGACACCCCGGCGTGAGAGTTCGGCGCTCGCCCGCTTCCAGACCTTCATCAGTACCGGCAGGTTCTTCTCCACGCTGACGCGGCCGCAGTACACGATGCGCACCTCGTTGGCATCGCTTCCGGTCGCGCCAGGGACGCCCTCGCGGACCAGATCGTCCCACACGCCCATGCGCCGGTGCGAGGCGCTGAAGCGTGCTGTGTCGATACCGGGGCGCAGCCGCACGACACGGTTGCGCTCGACGCCGAGTTCCACGAGCGAGTCGGTGTAGTCATCCGAGCGTGTGAACACGCGCGAGAAGGGCTTGTAGAACTTCCGCATCACGCCCCTGCACAGCTTGGTGTAGGTCTCGTCATCGAACAGATGGTCGATGTACGCGGGGAAATCGGTGTGGTACACGCCCACCACGGGCACGCGCAGCATCCGGGCTGCGATCCACCCCACCGTGCCCACCGCGCCCGGAGTCGAGAGGTGGATGACATCCGGCCGGAAATCCGCGGCGGCGCGGAGCATCGGGAGCATCGGCGGGAGCACCGCTTCGAGCTGCTCGTACTTGGGCATCTTGCCCGCGATCACAGGCGCGAAGTTGCGGATGTTGCCCTGGCGGGGCACCTCGAAGCGCGTCGAGGTGAAGACGTGCAGGTCGCGTTGCGACTCGTGCGCGCGGAGCGCGACATTCTGGATGAAGCGTGAGACGCCGTTGACATCGCCCAACGTGTCGGTGAATAGGAGAACGCGCGTCGTAAGTTGACGCGGCTCGTCTCCGGACTCGACTCGTTGGCGCTCCATGCTCGCTTCCATCGTATCGATCATGGTTCGTTCCTTGTTCTGATGGAACAGCGAGAACAGGTAGGGCGCCTGCGCCAACCCCGCCAGCATGCCGCCCAGAGCGTGTTGGGCGACGCCCTTTGTGTCTCTCGCGCTCGCGGCGCTTAGAAGCCCCTCGCCGAGCGCCCGCGAGACGGCACCGATCAGGTCGTCCGCCATGGACGCCATCCGGTCGTGGCGGCTCAAGGCCGATCCCGTCGCGGTCCATGCTTCGGGCTCCAGCAGCGCAGACAGGTCGTCATACCGCTCGAGCACCGGGCCCAGCTCGCGCTTCACCGCCTCGATGAGCGGGTTCTTGCCACGGCGGCGGCGACTGATGCTGGAGCGCACCGTATCGATGACCAATGCCGCCTTGCCCGGCATCGGCGCTTCCACGCCCGCGATCCGCAGCAGTTTCGCGCTGGTGTACCTCGCCCGCGGGCGCAGTTTCGAGTGGAACTTGTCCGCGAAGCCGTGCGCCGCGACCGTCGCGAGCTGGTGCGCCAGGAGACTCTCGCTCCCGCCGACGCCCCCCGCTACGGCGCGCCCGCTCATCACCAGGCGCAGGAACTCCTCTGGCGACAATCGCGTCGGTTCGTCGTCCTGCGGCGCGATGCCCGTCCAGGTGCGCCCGACATTGAGCAGGCCGTGATCGTCGGAGCCGCCGGTCCGCGCCTTGTGCCACACGCGTGTCCAGCGCGCCTGGATGTTGTGCTTGCGCTCCAGTTTCTGCACGCGTGCGGGCGTGAGCGAGGCGAGAAACCGCTCGATGGTCGCGCGGTGCTTGACGGTGTGCGCGCCGTTGAGCACCTCCCATCCCTTGAAGAGCAGCGCGCACTTTTCCAGATGCTCGGGCGTGAGTTTGTTGTTCTGGGAATACAACGGATGCGCCAGCGCGTGCGGCAGGTGGTGCTGGCTGATCCACGCCGCCAGGTCATGCACATCCCGGCGGAGGCCCAGCTGCGTGATCTGCTCGTCGAGCTCCGGCGTCAGGCCCCACACCAGCACATGCAGCTTGCACCCGTCCTCCGGGAAGAAGGTCGTGATCTCCTGCCCGATGATGACATCCTCGAACCCGCGTTCGACGAGTTCCATCGCGCCGGCGATGGTGTCGTGGTCCGTCACCGCGACGAGGTCCATGCCTCGCGTGCGCGCCTGGTCGTACACCTTCTCGGGCGGCGAGTAGCACTCGGGCACTCCCAGGAACCCGATCCATTTGTTGACGGGCTTGTCGCTCGCCCATGTGTGGCAATGCAGGTCGGCGCGCACGAGCGTGGATCGCTCGTGGTCGTGGCCCGCCGACTGGCAGGCGTGCGGCGGGGCCTCTTGCGTGGGCCAATCGATGCTCCGCGTGCCACCCACGACGCCGCGGAGCGATTCTGGAATAAACCGGGCTCCCGAGAAGTTCATCATGCGTCGGCCTCCGTGACGCCTGTAGAGTCATCGGAGCAACCGGCCACCGCCCCGCCAGTCGGGCGCGCTAGACTTGCGCAAGCGGAGCGCCAAGAAAGAGGCCGCCCTTCAATAGGCGGCCCGAGCGATATACCGGAACACACACCCCAGGCACATCGAACACGAGGAGTTTCTCTATGCCACGCCTTTCCACCGTCGATCCCGCCAACGCCACCGGACGCGCCCGCGAGCTCTTCGACGGCCCGCTCCACGGCAAGCATTTCAACATCTTCAAGGGGATGGCCAACTCCCCCGCCGCCCTCGACGCCTACCTCGCCTTCTCGGGCGCGCTGGCCAAGGGATCGCTCACCGCCGCCGAGCGCGAGGCCATCGCGCTTGCGGTCGGGGAGGCCAACCAATGTGACTACTGTCTCGCGGCTCACACGGCCCTCGCCAAAGGCGCCGGCCTGCCCGATGCGCACGCACTCGGCGCCAGACGCGGCGCGGTGAAGGATGCACAGAAACTTGACGCTCTGGTCAAGTTCGCGCTACGCCTGCATGAAAAGAAGGGCGCCGTTTCGGATGAGGACCTCAAGACGTTCAAGGCGGCGGGGTACACCGACGCCCACGCCGCGGAGGTGGTGGCCAACTACGCGCTGAACGTGTTCACGAACTACTTCAACCACCTAAACCAGACGAGCGTGGATTTCCCGGCGGCGGGGAAGATCTGAGCCACTCATGAATTGAATGACGCATCGAATGAGCCAGCCGGGGCAGCCGCTCCGGCTGGCTTTCTCACAAACAAAGGGCCGGTTTACACTCCCCGTATGGCGAAGGCCCACACCGTCCTCTATCCCGGCTCGTTCGACCCCGTCACCTACGGGCAC
>CALFMQ010000197.1 GCA_937879825.1 uncultured Phycisphaerales bacterium | reverse complement strand
CGTCGAGGACACCGAGGGGCAGGCGCGGAAACTGCTCGACTTCCTCGGCGTCGAGTGGAACGACGATGTCCTCGACCACACCAAGCGTGGCGCGGGCAAGGCCATCTCCACGCCCTCCTATATCGGCATCGGGCAACCGATCTACAAACAGTCCAAGCAGCGCTGGCGCAAGTACGAGAAGCAACTCGAGCCGGTCATGCCGGTCCTTGATCCGTTCATCAAGGCGCTCGGGTACGAGTAATCCCGATTCCGACCACAACACCGACGAGAGAGTTCATGGAACCGATCGACCTGGCTCACGAGGATTGGCAGCTCGCCACACACCATTATCAACAGGGCGACATCCCCGGCGCGGAGAAGCTCTGTCGCGAGATCCTCTCGGAACTCCCCGCGCACGTCGGTGCGATGCATCTGCTCGGCGTGATCTGCGGGCGGACCGGAAGATTGGCGGAAGCGGTGCAGACACTCCAGCGCGCCGCCCAGCTCGAGCCATCCTCATCAGACATTCTCACGCACATGAGCTTCGCACTCGCTCAATCCGGCGCCCACGCCCGCGCGTTGACCGGATTTATCAAAGTCCGCGAAATCAACCCGGCGAGCGTTGATGCGATCGCGATGATCGGAAGTCTCTCGCTCCAACTCGGGCGCTACGGCGAGGCCGCCGAGGCCCTCTCGGAGGCCGCGGACCTCCGCCCGCGCACCGCCGAGATGCAGATGCTCAAAGGCCACGCGATGCTCCGGATCGGGCGATTGCACGACGCCGAGTCCTCCTTACGCCGCGCCCTCGAACTGAAGCCCGATCTGGTCGAGGCGTCCGCGCTCCTGTCGGAGTGCCTCGTTAGCGCCAGGAAGTACGACGAGGCGGAGCAACTCTGCCGCGCGCATCTCGCCGAAGACCCGCGATTCTGCGCGCAGCTCATCCGCGTGTATCAGGCCACGGGCCGCCACGAAAACGCCATGAAGGCCGCTCGAGAGAGCGTCGAGTCGACTTCGCCCGCCGGCGTGGCGATTCGATTGGTCGCCCGGGCGGAGGCGCAGGCCGGCGACCTCATCGGTGCGACACAGTTGATCCAGACGAGTCTCCCGCGGCTGGCGCACGACACGATCGATATGGCCGGCGCGATGTTTGACCTGGCGCACCTGCAGTTCCGGGCGGGGAACAATGCCGCCGCGTTGACAACCGCACTTCAGGCGCGTTCGGCACTCGCGCCGCAGGGGAAGCCGAAGTTCGCGCGATCCAAGCACTACCTCCGCATGCTCGAGCGCCTCGCGCCGTGGCCGGCGCAGAGTGACATGGCCCAATGGTGCGCGGCCACAAGCAGCGAGGGCGAGTCCTGCCGCGCCATCGTCGGCGTGATGGGGGCGCGTTCCGAAATCCTCGTGAACGCTCTAAGGCGATCGACGAGTCTACCCCTCACAGACGGACGCTCGACACTCATCGGCCTCGGCGGCGAGATCCCGGGCCACCGCCTCGGCTCGGACGCGTATCCGGCCATGATCGCGGCCCTCGACCATCACACCGCCGCGGAGGTCCGCGGTTCGTATCTCGCCCAACTGAAGGACGCGTCCGGCGCGAGGTGTATCGATACGCACGAGCACAACATCGAGCACCTACCGGCATTGGCACGCGTCGTCCCGGGGTACCGCGCCGTGGTCGTTGTTCGAGACCCGTTCGATGCGTTGGCCGAAGCGATGCTCGAAGCGACCGTCCCTGATGAGTCCGCTCTTGTCCTGACAAGCGTCGCCGACATGGCCGCGGGCATCCTTGGACAGTTCCGCATCCTTGAGAACACGATGCGGATCCCCGGGTTGAGTCTGCTGATTGTTGACGCCGATCGACTCGCGGCGAGTCCCGAGCGCGAGCTTTCGCGGACGATCGAGTTCTTGACCGGTGCGCCGCCGGACTCCGCGGTCGTCGAGGTTGCGGCGAAGCACGTGCGCGAAGGCCAGCAAACCCGTCTGCCCGCCGGGGCCGCCGCCTATTTCAAGAGCGAGTTCGCGCCCATCCGATCGCTCCTTGAGTCCATCGAAATCGGACGCATCGGCACCGGATAATGAGCGAAACCGCGCCAGTTCAAGCGACGCTCCAGAGAGCAGCCGCGCTGATGCGCGCAGGTTCGACCGAACAAGGGATCCGGCTCCTCGAGCAAGTTGTCGAGGCGCACCCGAATGATCCGGCCGTCCGCTACCACCTCGCCGAGGTGCTTGTATCGGCTCAACGGATCGACCCCGCGCTGAAGCACCTTTGCATCATTGTCAACTCCGATCCGCGTCAACTGCAGCCGAAAAAGCTTCTTGGCGCTCTCTACTTCCAACTGGGTCGATTCGACGAAGCGCTCACGATCTTCCTCGATCTGGTGTCATTGCGTCCGCGGTCCGCGGAGTTCGTCGAGGCGGTCGCCAAGTGCCACATCGCGATGGGGCGACCGCAGCAGGCCGCCGCGGCTGCATTGTCGGCGCGAGAACGAGGCGTGACCAGCGAGTCACTCGAACTCACGCTCTCGCAGGCGTTTTTCTCGTCGGGACGATTGGTCGAGGCGCATTCAGTTCTCAAATCCGGAGACTGGCCTCGCCTTGGTGCGCAGCGTGCCGCGTTGCTGGCTCAAGTCCTGGAACGCCAGCGCCAGTACGACGAAGCCGTCGACGCCGCAGTTGATGCGATCAATCTCGCACCCGACAACGATGTGCCCCATAGAGTCATCGCGAGGATCGACAGGTCGCGAAACAATCTCCACGCAGCACGATCTCGGCTCGAGTCGCTGCTTGCGATACCGCTCGCGCCGGAGGCACTCGGGCACACCTGCATGGAACTGGGTCAGGTCCTCGACGATCGGTCGCAAACGGACGACGCCATGCACAGGTTCGAGCAGGGCCACGCGGCGTTCTCCATCCACAATCCATCGCTGGATCCCGAGATGGACTCGTACATCGCGCGCCTCGAGCAGTGGCGCATAACCGCGGAGTCCAGAGTCCCGGGCCGATGGCCCAAAGAGCCGCCCAAGGATGACCTTCCATGCCCGGTCTTCCTGATCGGGTTCCCGCGCTCGGGAACGACGCTCTTCGAGCGCGTTCTTGGGAGCGTCCCGGGCGTTTCCACCACCGACGAAGCGCCGATGCTCGTCGAGACCGTCAATGAAATGCTCCGGATGGCCCGGACTCCGGCCCAATCAAGCATTCCGATAACCGAGTTGCTCGACTCACTGGACGAGGACTCCATCCGATCACTCCGCGCGGCCTATTGGCGTCTGGCCGGTGATTTGCTTGGAGCCCGACCAGATGCATCCACGCTCGTCGATAAGCACCCCCTCAACACGCCCCTCCTGCCGGTCATCAGGCGCCTCTTCCCGGACGCCCGCATACTCATGGTGATCCGCGATCCGCGCGACGTGGTCCTGAGCGCCTACATGCAGGACATGGTCCCGAGCCGCGCCATGCTCCATTACAGATCGCTCGACACCGCGGCTCGACTCTACGACGCGATGATGCGTCTTTACATCGTTGACCGCGACCGATTGGGCCTGAATCTGATCGAGTCACGCTACGAAGACCTGATCGACTCACCCGAACAAGTGTCACGTAGGATCGTCGAGTTCATGGGCGCCGAATGGAGCCCTTCGGTTCTGCACGCAAACGCAGAGTCGAGAACCCGCGAGTCGGCAGTAAACCCCTACACAACCAGCAGGGATCTATTCCGATCTTCCTATGGGAGATGGCGTCGATACGCGCAGCATCTCGCTCCTGTTGTGAGCCGACTCGCGAGTCACATCCACATTTTTGGATACGCCGAATAGTCGAAAGAACGCAACGCATCAGGCCGAGTGTCGTATAGATACTCGTTCGGGTCTCTTTCCGGGGAAGTGCGTTATCGGAAACTCATCTGTTACTCGTGGCGGCGCGCCAGCGCCGCAGGTTCGGCGGGCGGTCATGCTCGCGAATCAGGGCCTGGCCGGGGAAGCACTCCGACTCCTGTCGCGTCATCTGGAGGACAACGCCTCCGACACCGATGCGGCGCGAGTGGCGTCAGATCTCTATCTCAAAGTGGGGAATCAGCAGGCGGCGATCGATACGCTGTCGTTGGCCCACCAGGCCGCACCCGACGACGACGATCTGACCTTCCGT
>CALFMQ010000196.1 GCA_937879825.1 uncultured Phycisphaerales bacterium | reverse complement strand
CCGACCTGGGCGTTCATGTTGGCGCCGTCCATGTAGACCTGGCCGCCGAACTGGTGGACGATGTCGCAGACCTCTTTGATTTTCTGCTCGAAGACGCCGTGCGTTGAGGGGTAGGTGACCATGAGCGCGGCGAGGTCTTTGGCGTGCTCCTGGGCGCGGAGGCGGAGGTCGGCGTGGTCGACGTCGCCGTTGTCGTCGCACTTGACCGGGACGACGCGGAATCCGGCGGTGATGGCGGATGCGGGGTTGGTGCCGTGCGCGCTGGTGGGGATGAGGCAGACATCGCGGGACTTGTCGCCTCGCGCCTCGTGGTAGGCGCGGATGACCATGAGGCCCGCGAACTCGCCCTGTGAGCCGGCGTTGGGCTGGAGCGAGACGGCGTCGAACCCGGTGATGTCGGCGAGCCAGTTCTCGAGGTCTTTGTAGAGGCGGGCGTAGCCCTCTTGCTGATCGGCGGGTGCAAAGGGATGGATGCGGGCGAACTCGGGCCAGGTGACGGGAATCATCTCCGTCGTGGCGTTGAGCTTCATGGTGCAGGAGCCGAGCGGGATCATGGCGTCGGCGAGCGAGAGGTCGCGCTTCTGGAGTTTGAAGATGTAGCGGAGCATCTCCGTTTCTGACTGGTGCGAGTTGAAGACGGGGTGCGTGAGATACTCGGAAGTTCGCGCGAAGGGCGCGGGGATGGCGAGGTTGGCTTTGGCGGCGAGGGCGTCGATGTTCGCGCTGGCGGCACCGAAGCATGCGAGGATGTCGGTGACGAGGGCGCGGTCGGAGGTCTCGTCGAGCGTGATGGCGATGGAGCCGTCCTCGAAGGCGCGGAGGTTGATGCGGCGCTTGCGCGCTTCGGCGATGACGGACTGCGCGGTTGCGCCCTTGGGGTAGACACGGATCGTGTCAAAGACGAGGTGTTCGTCGATGCGGTGGCCGGCGCCGATCAGGCCGGCGCGGAGCGCTCCGGTGAGGGCGCGGATGCGCAGGGCGATGTTCCTGAGCCCGGCGGGGCCGTGGTAGACGGCGTAGAAGGACGCGACGATGGCGAGGAGCGCCTGCGCGGTGCAGATGTTGGAGGTTGCCTTCTCGCGGCGGATGTGCTGCTCGCGGGTCTGGAGCGCCATGCGGAGGGCGGGATCGCCCGCGCTGTCTTTGGTGACGCCGATGATTCGCCCCGGCATGCGGCGGGCGTGTTCCTGGCCGCAGGACATGAAGGCGGCGTGGGGGCCGCCGGCGCCCATGGGGACGCCGAAGCGCTGGGCGCTGCCGACGCAGATATCGGCGCCGCCGTGCTCCCACTCTCCGGGCGGCGTGAAGAGCGTGAGGGCGAGGGGATCGCATGCCGCGACGACGAGTGCGCCGGCGGCGTGAGCGCGTTTGCAGAGGTCTGCGTAGCAATCGATGCGGCCGTCGGTGGCGGGGTACTGGACGAGCACGCCGCAGACGGTGCTGTCGATGGTGGCGTCGCGTGCATCGGTGACGACGACTTCGACGCCGATGGGCGTGGCGCGGGTCTGCGTGACGGCGATGGTCTGCGGGTGGCACCGGTGATCGACGATGAAGCGGGGACGCTGGCGGTCGCAGGCGGCGAAGCACATCGACATGGCTTCGGCGGCGGCGGTCCCTTCATCGAGGAGCGAGGCGTTTGCGAGCGGCAGCGCGGTGAGGTCCGCGATTATGGTCTGGAAGTTGAGGAGCGCTTCGAGGCGTCCCTGGGAGATTTCGGCCTGGTAGGGCGTGTACTGGGTGTACCAGCCGGGGTTCTCGAGCACGTTGCGGAGGATGACGGGGGGCGTGATGGTGTCGTGGTAGCCCATGCCGATGCAGGAACGGAAGACCTGATTGTGCGAGGCGAGTTGTTTCAGGTCGCTGAGCAGTCGGGACTCGGCGCGAGCCGCGGGGAGATTGAGCGCTCGGTTGAGGCGGATTCCCTTGGGCACGATGGCGTCGGTGAGCGCATCGAGGGATGCGTAGCCCAGCAGCGCGAGCATGTCGGCGGTCTCACGCTCGTCGGGGCCGAGGTGGCGCGGCTCGAAGCGGTCGGAGGGATCGAGGGCGTGGCTCATCGACTGGCGGTCCTTCGGGGCGTTGGGTGCGGTGGCATCGACAGCGATGGGTGCGTGCGGGGCGATCGTCGCGTCGGGCATGGATAGTTGATCCGTTGTTGTCGGGGGGGCGGCCGGCGGGCCGGTTCGGTGAGGAATTCGGACAGAAATGAGTCTATGCGTGGTCGGCGGGCGGGTGCAACGGTCCTCGGCGGGTGGGGTAGGATTGATCTGGGAACGCCCGGCGTCCCGCGTCGCTTGGGCGTCGCGCCTTGCACCCCGGAACACATGGAGACTCGAACCGTGAGATATGACTCTGGCTGGATGAGCCGTCGTTGGATGATGCCGTTGAGCGCGGCGTTGATCGCTTGTGCCGGGTGTGCTTCGGGCTCGGTGGCTTCCGAGTCGGGGTCTCGGCAGAGCACGGTTCGCTCGGACTCGACCGCGGCGAGTTCGAATGAATGGGTCGCGACGACCACGGAGAGCGATGCGCCGGTGGCGGTGGCGGCGGCGCCTGTTGCGGCGCCCGCGAGCGCGCCGACGGGGCGTATGGACTACGGCATCGCGGACGAGTTGCGTCAGGGCGACTCGGAACTGACGTATTACACGCAGACGGTGATGACGCTGTCGGACCCGTTCTTCGAGGGACGGAGCGCGGACACGCGCGGTATGGCGCTGGCGCAGGAGTTCCTCGAGTTCCACATGCGCGACATCGGGCTCGAGCCGGCGTTTGCGCAGCGCGAGATCAGCCCGGGCGGGGCGGAGACGGCGGCGTTGGAGGCGTTCGGGCAGGACTTCACGGTGAACGGGCCGCTGGCGGTGAATCGGGCGGTCGCGTCGTACAAGGGTGATGCGGGGACGGTGGCGCTTGTCGAGGGTGAGGACTTCGAGCCGATGGGATTCTCGGCGACGAAGTCGGTGACGGGCCCGCTCGCGTTCATCGGGTATTCGATCGAGGAGGGGCAGGACGGGTATTCGAGCTTCGCGGAGGGTGATGACCTGACCGGGCGCATCGCGGTGATGCTGCGGTATGAGCCGATGGATGGCTCGGGCGGGAGCAAGTGGTCGGGGCGGGGCTGGAGCGGCGCGGCGTCGCTCGCGACCAAGGTGAAGGCGGCGGCGGATCGCGGGGCGTCGGGCGTGATTCTGGTGAATCCGCCGATGCTCGATGTTGCGGACATCAACGCGCTGCAATCCCCGTCGCGGTCGCGGTTCGACGTGGATGGCGACCTGCCGGTCATTCAGATCACGCCCAAGGCGGCGAACCCGCTGGTGAAACTGGCGGACGCCGAGGGGCGGAGTCTGGCGGCGCTGCAGGCGCTGGCGGATGAGTCGGGCGGCGTGATCATGTTTGATGACGGCGTGACGGCGACGATCGATGTGGATCTGGAGCGGAAGAAGCTGCCCACGGCGAATGTGGGCGGGATTCTGCGGGGCAAGGGCTCGCTCGCGGATGAGTGGATCATCATTGGCGCGCACTACGACCATGTGGGGTACGGGCACCTGGCGGGGGCGCGTCGGAGCAATGTCGGGCGGCTTCATCCGGGCGCGGACGACAACGCATCGGGGACGGCGGGTGTGCTTGTGCTGGGCAAGCGGCTGAAGGAGAAGTACGACGCGATGGGCGCGGGGGACAATGCGCGATCGGTCCTTTTCCTGTGCTTTGCGGGCGAGGAGATGGGGCTGCTCGGTTCGAAGCACTTCGTTGAGAACAACGACATGGACCCGGCGAAGGTGCAGGCGATGCTCAATATGGACATGATCGGGCGCCTGACGGACGGGGCGCTTGAGATCAACGGGACGGGGACCGCCAATGAGTGGGACGAGATTCTCGATCCGTTCATCGCGTCGAGCGGGATGGTTGTGAACAAGACGGTGCGTACCGGCGGGCGGTCGGACCACGCGAACTTCGCGGAATGGGGATGCCCGTCGGTTCACTTCTTCACGGGGACGCACAACGACTACCACCAGCCGAGCGACACCGCCGACACGATGAACTACGAGGGGGCGATGCGTGTGCTGGACATGGTTGAGGGCGTCGCGATGAAGACGGCGACGATGCGGGCGCGGTTGACGCGGGAAGGTGCGCCGGAAGGCACGCAGGCAGCGGCGGCGGCGGAGCCGGAGCGTCCGACGCGGATGGCGTTCAAGGTGCGGCTGGGCATCCGTCCGGAGAACTACGAGGGGGGCGAGCCGGGCGTGCTGGTGGGCGATGTGTTCCCGGGGACGAGCGCTGCGGACGGCGGGCTGCTCAAGGGCGACCGGATCATCCGCTGGGACGGGCACGACCTGGCGGATGTGTCGGGGATGATGGAGCGGCTCGGGTCGCACAATCCGGGTGATGTGGCGCGGATCGTGGTGGTGCGGGACGGGAAGGAAGTCGAGTTGAACGTCCCGATGAAGGCGCCCGAGGGCGCGAACTGAGGGTTGCGATAGAGTGAGCGTCGATTGCCCCGGAGCGGGGCGGCTCGCGCGAACCGCAGCAAGAGGATGCATGATGCTTCGACCCGCATTCAGCACGGTGGCTGTCCCGGATTGGACGCTCGATCGCGTGGCGCGGTCGGCATCGCGTCTGGGGTTCCAGGCGGTGGAACTGCGTTCGTTCGGCGCGGGCTCGACTCGGCTCGCGTGCGACCCGGCGCTGACGGCACGAGAGAAGGTGCGGAAGTTATTCGGCGAGCACGGCGTGCGGATCGCGGGGGTTTCGACGGGCGTTCGGCTCGATGCGGCGGTGTTCCCGCCGGTGGTGGGGCAGTTGATGAGCGCTCGGCATCAGCCGGTGCGGGACGGTCGCCACGCCGTGGAGGTGGCGCACGACGTGGGTGCGACCTACGCGAGTCTGTTTGCGTTCGAGGTGGGGGGGCGCGAGCGGCACCGGACGGTGCTGCGGCGGGTGTGCGAGCGGCTGGCGCTCGTGTGCGACCATGCGCGGCATCGTGATCTCGTGGTCGTGAGCGAAAACGGCGGGGACTTCGCGACGTCGGCGGATTTGCGCGAGATTCATGAT
>CALFMQ010000195.1 GCA_937879825.1 uncultured Phycisphaerales bacterium | reverse complement strand
CCCTCCTCTCCCCTTGAGGGAGAGGATGTCACGCGCAGCGTGACAGGTGAGGGGTTGGCTTTGCTCCCTCCCCAGCGCCTGCGGGGGAGGTGTCACACGGAGTGTGACGGAGGGGGGGAGGGGGAGATGGGCTTCCCCCCTGTTGCCTGCTGCCTGATCCCTGTTGCCTTCTCTTCTCTGTGTTCTCGCCGGGGGGGTGTGCTCTTTTGGTAAGTCTTCTTCACGCAACTGCCCGCGCCGCGCGCTTCGCCCGCGCCGGGTTCCCCATCACCGTCGCGCCGTCCCCCACATCGCGCACCACCACGCTCCCCGCGCCCACCACGCACCCCGCGCCGATTGTCACGCCCGGAATCACCCGCGCCCCCGCGCCGACAAGCGTCCCATCCCCCACGCGCACCCCGCCGCACAGCACCGCACCAGGCGCCACATGCGCATTCACGCCGATCGCGCAGTCATGCTCAACGATCGCGCCGCTATTGATGATCGCGTGCATCCCCACCCGCGCCCGCGGATTCACGATCGCGCCGGGGCCGACGAAAGCGCCATCCCCCAACTCAGCCCGCTCCGAGACAATCGCCCGCGGATGAATCACAACCCCCCACCGCGCGAGCGCGCCGGCCTTCTCGATCACCCGCCGCCGCGCCTCCAGCAGCCCGACGCCGACGATCGCCTCGCGCATGTCATCCCCCCGCGCCGCGAAATCGCCGATCGCGCCCAGCCGCCTCACGCCGCCGAACAGCACCGCCGCCGCGTCATCGTCGTAGAACCCCTCCAGAATCCACCCCGACAGCTGCGCCCCCTCCGCAACCACCGCCCCGTGCCCGCCGGCCCCCAGAATCACCAATCGCATCGCCGATCCCATCGCATCACGCTCCGCCGCCGACGCTCCTACAATTAGGACGCCATGACATCCCCCTCTATCGGCACAGCCCCCCCATCAACACAAGCCGACGGCCGAACCCTGCGCCTCGGCTGCGTCTCCTACCTCAACACCCTCCCCCTCATCGAAGGCCTCCAGGTCACGAACAACCTCGAACTCCGGCCCGCCCCGCCCGCCAGACTCATCGACATGCTGCTCGATGACTCCGACGGCGGCGTCGACGCCGCCCTCGTCTCCCTCATCGATTACCAGCGCTCCCCCGAGCCGCTCACGCTGATTCCCGTCGGCATGATCGCCTCGCCCGCCGAGACGCACACCGTGCGCCTCTTCTCGCGCACGCCCATCGGCGAGATCAGAACGCTCTGCTGCGACGCCGAGAGCCATACATCTGTCGCGCTGGCGCGGATCATCCTCGCCGAGCGGTACGGCATCACGCCGACGATTCGTCCGATTCAATGGGGCAGTTCGGAGTCAAAGTCGTGCGACGCGGTGCTGCTGATCGGCGACAAAGTCGCGTCGCGTGCGCCCATCAAAGACGACTACCCGCACCAGCTGGATCTGGGCGCATCGTGGCGGGAGATGACGGGGTTGCCGTTCGTGTACGCGGTGTGGATGTGCCGCGCGCGCGATGAGGAGAATCCGTCGGTTCATTCGCTGGTTTCGCTGCTCGACCGCACGCGCCGCCACAACACAACACGGCTCGGGTGGATCGCCAACACCCGCGCCGGTGCGCACAAATGGGAGCCCTCCGAGGCGCGGCGCTATTTGCAGGACCTGCTGGCGTTCGAGGTGACCGACGATGCGCGCGCGGCGGTGGAGCGCTTCTTTGATCTCGCGCACGCGCACAAACTTATTGACAACAAGCGCGAGGTCCGCTGGCTGAGCGCGCCGGGCGCGTAACTGCGATGCCTCGGGTCGCCAGGGCGCGCACGGGTGTGTTCGACGATCTGGCGGACCAGCTGCGATTCGCGCCCAAAGCGACACTCTTGCGGCAGATCGCGCGCGCCGAGCGCCTCGGCGGCGAGATCGACCCGGAGGAGAACTACCCCGAGGATTGGCTCGTCCAGCGGATCACGGGGTACCGGCCGGACATCGAGGACGCGGCGTTGCTCGTTGGAAAGGCGATTCTGACGGATCTATCGTCGTTCGTGGAGTTGTTGTGCGAGCGTGCTGAACTCACGCGCGCGGACCTCCCGGACGCTGAGCGCGTTCTGGATATCGACCAGGTGTGTGCGCGGTGGGGCGTGGACCGGAGGACCATCGAGCGGTACCGGCGGCGCGGCTTGGTGGCGCGTCGCGTGCGCACGGGGGCCCGCGGTGGCGCACAACTGGCGTTCATGCCTTCAGCCATCTGCGCCTTTGAGGCGCGATTCGGCGCTGAACTTCAACGATCTGCATCGTTCTCGCGCCTTTCTTCAACGGAACAGGCGCTGATCCGCCGGCGATGTGACCGGTATTGTGCGCGGCTCGGGTGGACGCGGGGGCAGGCGGCTGCACGGATCGCGGCGCGGCTCGGGCGCGCGCACGAGACGGTCCTGCGCGTGATTCGTGCGCACGACGGCGACGCGGCTCCTGATCGGGCGGCGCGCACACAAGACATTGATCGGGACGGGGTGTTCGAGCGCTGGCGGGATGGTGCGGCGATGAAGGAACTCGCCGCCGTGACGGGGCGGACGCGGTCGGCGACGCATTACCTGATCAACACGCGGCGGGCGCGGCTCATTCGTGGTGTTGAGTTGGTCGTGACGCCCAACTCCGATGATGCGCGGGTGCTGGAGGATGCCGCGGCACGAACGGGGCTTGGTGTGGAGCGGTGGGAGGATGCGCGGGCGTTCGTTGAGTTTGCGCGGGGCGCGCCTGTGGTGGACAAGAAGATTGAGCGGGCGCGGGCGATGGCGCTGGCGCATCTGCGGTGGCGGGCGCATCACATGATCGCGGGGCTTCCGCGCGGGCGGGCGGCGTCGGCGACGCTCGATCGGATCGAAACGGATCTGCGGTGGATCGCGCGATTGGTGGTGGTGCTGGTGCGGGATGAGGCGGCTGTGGTGCTGCGGGCGATGGAAGAGCGGGCGGGGTGCGGCTTTCTTGAGTTGACACCGGGCGATGCGTCGGCGTGGTTTGATGTGGCGTTCGGCGGCGCGTGCGGGGCGGCGGTGCGGTTTGATCCGTCGCGCGGCGGGCGGCTGGCGGCGCCGGTGACGATCGCGCTGAGCCATGCGCTGGCGGGGATGCGCGCTTCGCCTGTTGAGGAGGGGCGGGCGCGTGCGGTGGCGCGGCTGGGGGATTGGTCATCGCACGCGTGGGCGTGGCAGGCGTGGGTTGAGCCGGGCGCGGGGGCGCGGCGGGTGATGGAGCGCGGCGGCGAGGAGGCGCGGCTGCTTAGCGCGCGGTACGGGATGGACGGGACGTCGCCGCGGACGGCGGAGGAGATGGAGCGGGAGTTCGGGGTGAGCGGCGCTGTGCTGGCGCGTATGGAGCGGGGGTAAGACAGTTCACCACAGAGGCACAGAGGGCACAGAGGGGGGGAGCGGTGATTGCGTCACGTCGTGGCAACACGTCGATAAGCGGTGGCGGCTGGCGGGCTACGAGGAATTCACCACAGAGACACAGAGGGCACTGAGAGGAGAGGTGATTGTGTCAGTTCAACTGACGAGCGGTGGTATCCGGCAGCAGGCATTAGTGAGAGAACTCGAGCGGGTATCTCACACCAACTTCATCGCGATCTGTTCCTCCAGAATCTCCTTCACTGTCAGCGCCACGATCACTCTGCCCGTCTGCGTGAAGTGCCGCTGAATCTCCGCCAGCGCATCGCTCGTGTATCCGAACGCCACGAAGAAACCCTTGTCCCGCTTCTCGCGTTGCATCATCGCCTCGAACGCATCGATGTCCGGACGCCCGGCCTTGTCACGCTGCTTCACCTGCACCGGGTACCACGCGTCCATGAACTGATCGAAGGTATCCGTGTGGCCCTTCTTCCCCTTCTCGTGCTTCGGAGCCGCCGACACCGGGAATACGCGCCCGTCGATCCCCATATCCCCCACCTGTGTCTTGTTGGGAATACCGCCCAGCGCGATGACCGCCCAGTTCTCGAACTCGAACGCCGGAATCTCGCGCAGCTTCGCCTCCGTCCACGGCAGATCGCGCACCACAAACCCGCGCCCCGCCCGCCACAGGTTCTCGTCCTCTCTGATTTGGCACACATCACGCAACCGCTTGGCCATCACGCGGCACGCCGTCGGCGAGATATCAATCCCGATCCACTGCCGCCCGAGATTCTGCGCCGCCACCAGCGCCGTCCCGCACCCGCAGAACGCATCAAGCACGATGTCATTCGGATTGCTCGACGCGTTGATGATCCGCTCAAGCAACGCTAGCGGCTTCTGTGTCGGATAGCCGAGCCGCTCCTTTGACATTGAATGCAGCGCGGGGATGTCATCCCAGATGTTTTGCATGTGTTGACCTTGCGTCTCATCGAGATATCGCTTGAGTCTGAGCCGCGCATTCTCCTTTTTTGGAAAGTGCAATCGACCATCCCGATCATACTGCTCCATGACCTCTCGGCTCACCGCCCATCCGTTGGGATGCGGCTTGTAGGTAATACCGTTGCTCGCCGTGAATTCATAT
>CALFMQ010000194.1 GCA_937879825.1 uncultured Phycisphaerales bacterium | reverse complement strand
GCCGTACCGGCAACGGCGAGCATCTTGATGAGATCGTTCATGTTCAGGACTCCTTTGAGGTGATGGCTTTGGGTCGGCGGAACACACCGACGAGCCGGGAAAGCACGGATGGATGGCCAGCAGGACGACGCTCGGGCTTGTGGCCGAAGACAAGCGAGTATCCCGCCGGGACGACAATGAGATTCAGGAACGTGGAGGTCAGCAGTCCTCCGAGGGTGACGATGGCGAGGGGCGCGAGCAGTTCGCTGCCCGGTTCACCCGCGGCCAGCGCCAGCGGCACGAGCCCGAGCACCGCCGAGATCGCGGTCATCAGGATCGGCACGAGCCGCTCCATGGACCCTTGGACGATGGCCTCGCCGAGGGGGACGCCCTCGGCTTCCATGAGGTGATTATAATGATTGATGAGCAGGATGCCGTTACGAACGGCGATCCCGAAGAGGGTGATGAAGCCGACAAGGCTGGCGATGGACACCACGGGCGGGATGTACGGGCCACCGATGCCGATCAACGCCAAGGTGTTGTGGACCAGCCCACCCCCCTCGGTGATATAGATCGCCGCAATGCCGCCGATGAGCGCGAGGGGCATGTTGAGCATCACAAGCACAGCGGCCCGCATTGATCCTGTCGAGATCTGGAGCAGCATGAGCATGATGAGCACGACCGCAACGCCCGCGACCAGAATGGTCCGGGAGGCCGACTGCTGCGCTTCGAACTGACCGCCGTAGGACACGGTCATGCCGGCCCGTTGGACAATGGGATCAACACGCTCCTGCACCTGGGCCACCAAGTCGCCCAGGTTGGACCCTTCGGCGACGTTGAGGGACACCACCGCCTTGCGCTGCGCGTTCTCGCGGGTGATGAGGTTGCTCGATCGCTCGGGGCCGATGTCGGCGACATCGCTCAATCGAACGGTGGCCCCACCACGGCCACTGAGCAGCAGGTCGCGGACCTGCCGGATGGACTCGCGCTCCTCGGGTGCGAGCCGCACGACGAGGTCGTACTGCCGCACTCCTTGGTTGACCGTGTCCACGACCTCGCCGTAGAGGGCCTCGCGGACTTGCTCGGCGGCGTCGGCGGGGCTGAGGCCCACCGCCGCGAGTTCGGCGTGTCGGTATCGGATGGGAAGCGTGGTGATCAGGACCTCGCGGTTGGCGTTGACATCGCGAGCGCCCGGCAGGCCTTGTAGTTCGGCCTCGATCGCCTTGGCTACATCGCGAAGCTCGGTCAGGTCCTCACCGAAGACATTGATGGCGATCGCCGCGGGCGTACCGGAAAGCACATGGCTGAGGCGGTGCTCGATGGGCTGGCCGACCATCGTCGTGATTCCAGGGACGGCTCCGAGGATGCGATCAATCTGCTCGCGCACCTCGAATCGGTCGCTCCCCGCATCAACGGTGACCTCGATCTCGGAGTTGCTGACCGGCTCGGCGTGCTCATCACGCTCGGCCCGGCCGGTGCGACGGGAGACAGACCGGACCCCCTCGATCTGGACGAGTTGCTTCTCGACCTCCGTCGCGAGCCGATCGCTCTCGACGATCGAGGTGCCGGGAGGAGCGAGCAGGAAGACCGTGAACGTGCCCTCGTTGAACGATGGGAGGAATGAGCTTCCAAACGTGCTCGCCAGCAAGAGTGCGGCGGCGGTTACGGCACCGGCGGTGCTGAGCACCCACGCCCGGTACCGAATGGCCGCCCGGAGTGACGGCTCGTACGCCCGCTTCAGAAGGCGGACCAGGAATCCGTCCCGGTCCTCGTGCTTGCCGCCGAGTTTGCCCTTGAGTAGGAACCGGCACATCGCGGGCACGACCGTCAGGGCGACGACCAGTGAAGCGAGGATCGAGATCATGTAGGTGAGTGCCAAGGGCTGGAAGAAGCGGCCTTCGAGCCCCTGTAGGAAGAGAAGCGGCACGAACACCATGACGATGATGACCGTGGCGAAGACCATCGCCGGTCGGATCTCGTTGCTGGCGTCGAAAATGACCTCCGTAAAGGGACGCTGTTCGGCCTCCGGCATGGCCCGGTTCTGTTTCAGTCGGCGGAAGACATTCTCCACATCGATGATCGCGTCGTCGACGAGGACGCCGATCGCGACCGTGAGTCCGCCCAGAGTCATGACATTCAGCCCGAGGTTCATCGCGTCCATCATCAGGAGGCCGACGGCGAGAGAGATCGGGATCGCGGTGAGTGTGATGAGCGTTGTCCGCAGATTCATCAGAAACAGAACGAGTACGACGAGCACGATAATGACCGCCTCGCCGAGCACCTTGGTGACGTTGTGAACCGCTCGGTCGATGAAGTGCGACTGGCGGACAACATCTCGGTTGAGC
This sequence comes from uncultured Phycisphaerales bacterium, assembly GCA_937879825.1. Classification (GTDB taxonomy): domain Bacteria; phylum Planctomycetota; class Phycisphaerae; order Phycisphaerales; family UBA1924; genus JACKHC01. The sequence goes on along the minus strand of CALFMQ010000194.1, from coordinate 4,957 downwards.
ACGACGCCTCCGGGAAGCGTCGGCTCGATCTGATCGAACAGCGCATCAAGACTGTCGGTCAGGGCAAGCGTGTTGGTGCCCGGTGACTTCTGGATGGACAGCACGACGGCGGGCTCGCCCCCCTCAGAAGCGGTGCCCCGCTTGATCGCCGGCCCGAGGATGACCTCGGCAACCTGACCGATCGTCACGGGGACGCCTTCGTGGTACTTGATGACCGTGTTCGCGATGTCTTCCGGTCGCGTCACCCGGCTCTGCTGGCGGATCGGGATCTCGAAGTTATCCACATTCACCAGGTAGCCACCGCTCGCGGTGCTGTGCGCGCCGCCCGCGGCCTCGACCACATCCGTGATGGTCAGGTCGTAGAGCCTCAGCCGCTCCTGATCGACATTAACCTGGTACTCGGGCAGCTCGCCGCCGATCGCGACGACCTGGGCGACGCCGGGCACCGCGAGAATCTTGGTCCGCAGGTCGAACTCGCCGTATGAGCGGAGCTGCATCGGGCTGACGGAACCGTCGGGTGACGAGAGGGAGATCAGCATGATCTCACCCGCGATGGAGGTGATCGGGGTGATGAAGGGTTCAACCTCATCGGGAAGGTTCTCGCGAGCGGTCACGAGCCGTTCGGCCACGAGCTGCCGGGCATCGAACAGATCCGAGCCCCATTCAAGGTCCACCCAGACGATGCCTAGGCCGATCGCGCTGGCACTGCGGACCCGCCGCACGCCGGACATGCCGTTGACGGCGGTCTCGATGGGAAAGGTGACGTACTGCTCGACCTCGTCGGCGGCGAGCCCGCCTGCCTCGGCCATGATGGTCACGGTCGGGGCGTTGAGTTCGGGGAACACATCGACGCTCATCCTCGGCAGGCGATAACCGGCGTAGCCGACGATCATGACCGCCGCGATGAGCACGAGCGTGGAATAGCGGAGCGAGAAGCGGATAACGGCTTTCAACATGGCTCAATCCTCCCCTTCGTGGAACGTGCCATCGGAGTGGAAGTGGCCACCCTTCTGGATCGAACCGCTGGTGGCGAGCATCAGCTGAAAAGCACCGTCGAGGACGACCTCGTCGCCGTCACGAAGACCGCTGAGCAGGGCGACCCAACGCCCATCGTCGAGACCGAGGTCGGCCTCCATGCGGATCGCCTCGTTCGGGTTGCTCGGGTTGCGACGGAAGATGACGGGCGAGAGCCCATCACGCTGCACCGCGGCGAGCGGGATGGCGAGTTCGGGCGAAGCCGTCGAGTCGGTCACGATCTCGAGCTGAGCCGAGACGCCCGGTCGGGCCCAGGGCTTGAGTTCATCGGGTACGACGAACAGTTCGAGCGTGCGGTCGTTTGGATCGCCGGCAAGTCCGAGTGTGATCGTGCCGTCCATCGTCTCGGTCAGAGGCACAGCGCGTCCCGCGGCGGTCGGCGTCGGCGGGACGATCCGGGCCGTGAGCCCGTCCCGCAGCACGCCCAGATCGCTTTGGAGCCCGGACGCCCGGAAGCGGAGCCGGTCGGGCTGCACGACGGTGACGACGGGTGTCTTCTCATCCGCCCACGAGCCGTTGGTCAGGCCCAGCATCTCCACGACGCCGGCTTCGGACGCAGTGACCTCGATCGCGGCGATCGTGGCCCAAACGGGCTCGGTCCCATGAGGCGTCTCGACGGTTCGGGCGAGTTCGTCCCTCGAACGCGAAACGACCGATGAGGCGGCATCGAGCAGATAGTCCAGGCGTGACCGGGCTGCACGGAGATCAGCAACGGTCTGCTGCCGGTCCGCTCCGAGTTCCGCCTTCTTTTCCATCACGTTGGCAAGGTCGGCTCGGGTGCTCGCGAGCGACGCGCGGGCCTGGGCAAACTCATCGACGCGGCCACCGCCCGCCTCGCGGACCGACTGCAACTGTTCGACCCGCTCGTTCCAGACGGCGACACTCTCGTGGAGGCTGTCCTCGTGCTGCTGGTGCGCCGCGAGCAGCGGCTCGAAGGTCTCAAGCCGTGCATCCAGCCGCTCGATCTGGGCCTCGGCGTCGGCCAGTTGCTGCTGCATCTCCCGCCATGACGGCGAATCGAGCTGGTAGAGCGGTTGGCCCGCTTCGACCCGGTCGAACTGCTCGACGAGCAGCTCAACCCGCCCGGGCACGGCGGTTCGGTACTCGCGTCGCGCCATGGGCAGGTACTCGAACCGGCCCGGCACGCGGAGGGTCTGCTCGACCCGCCGGCGCTCGACCTTGACGAAGCTGATGCCGAGGTTCGACCGCACCGCGGCCGGGATGGCGACACGGTCGGACCCGGTTGCCTCGGCCTCGGCCTCTGACGAGTGGTCGTGCCCATCCCCCTCGCCATGCTCGGCCTCGCTGGATGTCTTCGGAGATCCGCCATCGCAGGCGGCCAGTGTCAGCGGCAGAACTGCCGCGAGGGCGATCGCGATCGCCCGTTCCATGATGTTCATCGGGATGCCTCCTCGGCGGGCGTGTCGCCTCGCGCCGCGGTGTGTGGTGTGGTTAAGGATGTGGTGTCATCGTCGGTCGCGGGCTCGACAGCAGCCGGCATTTCCGGCTCGTCCGGGCCGAGCAGGCGAGTGATCTCAATCGCCGCGTCGGTCTCGGCCAGACGAAGATCGAGCAGACGGCTCTTGGCCTCGAACCGTCGCGTGACGGTTTCGAGCAAGAGCAGCGTGTTGACCTCGCCAAGGTCGATCAGTTGCTCAACTTCGGATGCCTGCTCGTCGAGCATCGGCACAAGGTCACGCTCGAACGCATCTCGCTGCGTTCGCGAGGCGTCGTACGCGGCACGGGCCATCGAGAGCTCGCGAGTCAGGCGCTCGAAGGTGGTCTCCGCCGCGGCCCGAGCCACCTCGCGGCGAGCCTTTGCTTCCGCGATGCCCGCCCGGTTGGCGTTGAGAATCGGTATCGGAATCGACACGCCAAGCAAGAGTCGGTCGTCGTTGTCCTCGCTCCCATAGCCCGTGCCGATGGTGATGTCCGGATACTGCTTGCGGACTTCCAGGCGGAGTGTCTCCTCGGCGACCTGATACTCGGCCCGCCGCACCGCGAGGGTGGTGTTCGCCTCGATGAGTCGCTCGATCGCATCGGCGATCTCGGCGATCGACGCGGGCGGAAGCGCCGGCAGCAACTCCACCGGGGCGTCCGGCGGAAGCCCCATCAAACCGAGAAGTTCGACACGGGCCCGGGCTTCTGCGAACACCGCCTCGGCGACATCCGCACGGGTCTCGACCAACTCGGCCCGCAGGAGCCGAGCCTCGACCCGCGTGAGTTCTCCCGCCGTCTCCAGCCGGTCGGTGATGGCGGAGATCCGCTCGACCTGACCGATCACATCTCGCAGCAAGCGGAGCCGCTCGGATTCCGCGGACCAGGACGCCCAGGCCGAGCGAACCGCGGCCCGCGTGCTCCACTCGGCGTCCACGATCCGGCGGAGCTCGGCCTCGTACGCCGCTCCGGCCCGATCCTTCTCGACGCCGAGCCGACCCGAAATCGGGATCGTCAGGCTCAGCGTGAGTCCGTATTCGAACGGCCCCGACGGCGAGAGGATTTCCGCCCCGTCGAAACCGAACTGCGGGTCCTCCCACAGCCCCGCCGTCTCGAAGGTCGCGAGCGCGACACCGGCATCGAGGCGAGCGAGCCGGAGGTCAGGGTTGTAGAACAGCGCGAGCACCTCGCCCTCTGCGGGTGAGAGCCCGTCGTTCGGGTCGAACCGCTCCGGCACCTGGTTGCCGGCCTCGGAGAGCCGCTCAACGAAATCCGAGATGGGTTCAGTGGCAGCGAGCCGTGCGTCGAGCGCGGCCCGATGGTCGGCCAACTCCAGCGGTACCCGCTCGTACGACTGGCAGCCCGCCAGCGCGATCAGAGCGAATGTCGAGCCGAGGCCCGGCAGCATGACCCGCGTTCGACGCGGGCGTTTCAGATTGTCCATTGTTTGTGATTCCTGTCTGGGTCCAAAGCGATGACAGCCGCAACGGACAACGCCGCCGCGGCACGCGCGAAGGAACAGACAGAAATCAGATGGTCAGACGAACGCTCGCCACGATCGCGAGCCTGTGGACCCCGCCGGGGTCAAACCAAGGCGGCGGCATCGGCGGGCCGCGGCGACCAAGGCCGGTCTCCGCAAGGATGACGCCCCACGAGGGAGACATGACGATCGCGGGCGGCACATCGCTCCCAGTGTCACTCCGGGGCAGTGTCAGGAGTTCCGCGGTCGTGATCTCGACATCGGTACAGCCGCAGTCGTGCTCATGCTCTCCCGCGGGCACGGGGAGTGGCCATGACGCATCGTGGCTGCACGAGGATTCGCAGTGATCGGACTCTGCGGGTGCGTGTTGATGGCCGCCTCCGAAGCACAGTACAGCCACGCCGCCAACACCGCCAGCGAGGGCGTTAAAGGCGATGATCGCGGTGAGCAGGATGGCGAGCGGGCGATACTTCACGCGTTTAGTATACCTCGGCTCTTGCCGAGCGTTGCTTGAGATCCGGAGACCTGACCGAGACGGATCGATTGCCGGGACATCCCTGACACTGCCAAGATTATTGGGGGTTACCGAGGTTCAGTGCGGTTGGACCGTTCAAGGGATTGCCGGGGCCTCGGGGAGCCCGTTCGCAGGACCCGCCATCCGGTGCCCGAGTCTCACCACCAAGGCCAGCCATGCCCGTCGGGCACCCGGGGGTGAGGGGGGACACCTACCTGAAACCGTGAGAGGATGTACCTACAGCAGAAATCAGTTCCGGACCCCTGCGTCTCTGCTTGAGTCCGCCCAGATTTGAACGCCCCCACGAATCACAACCGCGGCGACAATCGAACCGACCAAGAGATCAGGAACGCGGCTACCCAATGCCATCACGAGAAGCCCCGCTACGATCACACCAGTGTTCGCGATGACATCGTTCTTCGAGAAGATCCAAGACGCTCGCATGTGCGCACCGCCCTCGCGATGCTTTGCGATAAGCCGGAGACAGATCA
>CALFMQ010000193.1 GCA_937879825.1 uncultured Phycisphaerales bacterium | reverse complement strand
CCGATCGCCTCCCGCTCCCGCCGCGTGTCCTCCAACTGCCCCTCGATCCGGTGCAGGTCCCGCCGCGCCGAAGACTGCTTCTCCGTCTGCTGACCGAGCCGAATCCGCATCGCGGTCAACCGCTCGTTCACGCTGTCAAGCGTCTCCTGCACCCGCGCTGTCTCGCGCTCCAGTTCGCCCGCCTTTTCCGCCTCCTCGTCGTGCAGCCGCTGCAACTTCTCAGCGCGCTGCGCCAGCTCGCCCCGCTCCCGCTCCAGCGTCGCGCGCCGCTCCTCCAGTTGTTCCGCTTCCTCACGAGCCATCGGCAACTCGCGATCAAGCCGCGCCAACTCCGCCGCCAACCGATCCCGGCGTGACTCCTCGCCCATCGCCGCCCGCTGCGACGCCGCCAGTTCGGTCCGCATCGCGCCCAACCGCTCATTGAGTTCACCCACACGCGCATCCACCGCGCGGAGCGACTCACGCTCAACGCCGAGCACCGCATCCAGGTTCGCCAGTTCCGTCTCAAGCGCCGCCAGCTCGCTCGAACGCTGCAAGAGCCCCGCCCCGTCGCCCGCGCCCGTCGTCGGCCCCGCGATCACCCGGCCGTCCGCCTCGAGCCGCGCGCCGTCCCGCGTCACGAACCGCACACCCCTGCCCCGCATCGGCCCCAGCGCCAGCATCATCGCCGACTCAAGACTCTCAACCAGCACCGCGCGACCGAGCAACCGCTCCACAACGCCCAGGTACCGCTCATCCGTACGCACACACCGCGCCAGCGGCGTCACGCTCGGCATCATCTCAATCGCTTCCCCCGCGTCCCACTCCCCATCAATCGCCACGAATGTCACCCGACCCGCCAGCGACCGCAGCGCCGCCTCGTCGCCGCACACATCGCCGATCGACTCCACTACCAGCGCCTGCAGATCCGCGCCCAGCGCCGACTCAACCGCCGCCGCATCCTCACCCTTCACCTCGATCAACTCCGCCAGCGGCGCGATGATCTTCGCTAGCAAGCCCACCGGCGCATCACCCGCGTCGCGGCGCTCGAGCAACTCCCGCACCGCATCGCCCATGCCCTCGCGCTGCTCGGCCATCTCCGCCAGCGTCGCCCGCCGGCTGTCCAGCCGCGCGTGCCGCTGCTCCAGATCATTCAGCCGCGCCGTCAGCGACCGCTGCTCGTCGCTCATCATCGTCGCCGAGCTCATCGCCCCCTCGATCCGCCGCTCCGCAGCGCTCACCTCATCGCCGTGCCTCGCGAGCGAACGCTCAACCCCTTCGAGTTCCTTCACGCGCGCCTCGCGATCACTCGCCAGCGACGCAACACGCGCGCCCAGCCGCTCGCCCTGCTCGCGATATTGCTGCGCACGCCGCCCCTCGCTCTCCGCACGCGCCGTCAGCGCCGTCCGCTCGCGATCGATATTCGTCACCGCGGCCCGCGCCGACGCCAACTTCACGCGCGCCTCCGCAAGACGCTCCTGCGCGCCCTGACGCTCAGCGCCCAACGCATCCAGATCGCGCTCCGCCCGCTCCACTTCCTCCGCAACCGCATCGCACGCCCGCCGCTGCGCAACAACCTGCTCGTCGAGCGCCTCGATCCGCTCACCCAGCTCGACCTCCAGCGCCCGCTCCCGCGCAACCTCTTGCTCCGACTCCGCCAGCGAACGCTCGCTCATCGCCCGCCGCTGCTCCGCCTGCTGCGCCCGGTGCTCCGCGCCCGTCGCCTCGCGTTCCAGCCGCTGCTGTTCGCTGATCGCGTCATGCCGCCGCAGCTCCGCGTCCTGTTTGCCCGCTTCCAGTTCCGTCACCAGCGCCCGCGCCGCGTCACGGTCCGACTCCAACTGCTGCAAGCGCGAGGTCAATCCGCTCAAACGATCCCGCAGATCGTCGTACTGCTCGAACGCCAACGCCAATCGCCACGCGCCGAGTTCCGTATCCAGCTCCCGGAACCGCCGCGCCTTGACCGCCTGCCCCCGCACGATCCGGAGCCGACGCTCCGTCGACTCAAGCCGCTCCCGCGTCTGCGTCAGATTCACTTCCGTCCGCTCGAGCTTCCGCTGCGACTCCACGCGACGCGCCTTGAACCGCGCCACGCCCGCGGCCTCCTCAAAAAACGTCCGCCGCTCAACCGGGTTCGCCAGCAGCAGCGCATCAACCTTCCCCTGCTCAATAATCGAATACGCGTCCGCGCCCACCCCCGTATCCAGGAACAGATCGCGCACATCCTTCAGACGCGCCTTGCGCCCGTTGATCAGATACTGGCTCGTCCCATCCCGGTACAGCCGCCGCTCGACATCCACCATCTCCGTGTCGATCGGCAGGTACCGCTTGCGGCTCCGTCGCGCCACCGAAACCTCCCCCGCGCCATCTTCATCACTCTCACCCGCCAGCATCGCCTCGTCGAACGCGCTATCCAGCGACTCCAGCGCGTGCCCCGCCGGCAACTCCGGATTCTCGAAACTCAGCACCACACTCGCCATCCCCGACGGCGAACGCCCCGCGCTCCCCGCGAAGATGACATCCGCCATCTCCTTGCCGCGCAGACTCTTCGCCGACCGCTCGCCGAGCACCCACTTCACCGCGTCGACAACGTTCGACTTCCCGCAACCGTTCGGCCCGACGATCCCCGTCACCGGATCATCAAAGGTGAACTCCGTGCGGTCCGCGAAGGACTTGAATCCATTGAGCGTCAGTTTGGCCAGTCGCATCGTTCCCACGACCTCCATGTCTACCGCGGGGCCGACACGACCCCACGCTGGAACCGCGGCACTCGGCATCCTGCCTCGCCGCGCGCCCCCTCCAATCTCTCTCTATCGGGCCGACCGCCTTCCCGGACGCCACACAAGCCCGCTCAAACTCAAGTATACGCGAGTCCGCCCACGCCTCCCCCCCGAATCAGGAACAGCAGGCCCGCCGATCTCAGCCGCCCCCGCCCTCACCCGCCGGCACCACATACCGCCGGCGCCGCTCCTCACGCTCCGCCTCCGTCTCATCGGGCGTGCCCGAGGTGTCCCTCCGAATCGCGTCCCCCGGCGCGAGTTCCTCAATCGCCCCGTCATCCGACAGTTCCGGACGAACATCCCCGAACTGCGTCTGCACCATCCGGGCCATCTCCAGCTGAAGCCGGTCATTCTCCGGCACCAACGCCGCTAGCACCGCCCCGTTGTCGATCATCACCGACAATGCGCCCACGACCTCGGAGTAACTCAGATCAAACCCCGCCTCCGGCTTCTCGGGGGTCGGCTTGTGGGCCAGACGCCGGATCAGCGCCCCGAGCGACCCGTCCCCGCTGAACGAGGTCGACCGGCCCGTCCGGTAGTCCCTGTAGAACAACCGCACGTCCCCTGTCACCGGCGCTTCCATCATCAACCGCCCGTCCCAGGCGCGCAGCAGCGTCGGCCGCTCGACCTCCTCGTCACCCCCGAACAGCGCGATCGTCGGCTCGCCCTGCTGCGTCACATAGATCATCGGGTCGCGCGAAGGCACCTCCGCCAGCACGAACTTGTCCGCCACGACGGTCCGCCGAATCATCGGGTCCGCACGCTTCATCAGCGACTCAAACGCGTTGATCCGAATCGCAAGATCGGCGTCATCGAGCAACCCGCGCAGGAACCGGTTCACCGACGGATCCGACCCCACCCGCCCCAGCAGTTTCACGGCATCGATCCGCACCGATCCCCGGCCCTGTTCCACCAACTCCTGCAGGTAGGGCACCGCGCGCACATCACCGAGCCGCGCGCCGACCCGCAGCGCCGTGAACCGGGGACGCACCTCCCCGTAGGTGTACAGATCGCGCACCGCCGGAATCGCGCCCTCCCCCAGCGCCTCCAGGCAATACCCGATCCGCTCGGCGAGCTCCGGCTCATCCTTCAGCGCCGCCACATACCGCTGCGCCCATTCCGGCGCAAACTGCTGATCGATCCGCATATGCCGGATCAACTGCACGAACTCGCCCGTGCGATCCGAATACGCATAAGGCACATTGATCGCGATCAGTTCCTCGTTCCGCCCCCGCGCTGTCGGCTCACGACCCGCGCCCTTCGGGAACCGCCCGTTGATCGCGCTGACAATCGCCCGCGCCCGCGCGTGCGACGGATTATTCAATGTCACCGAAAGCGGAATGCTGATCGTCGCCTGACCGCCATCCAGCACGCGCCCGATGATCTTGTTCGCGTCCGCGCTCGCCGAGACCGCCGGGTCCGCGAACGGATTGATGAAGATCGGCCCGTTGGCGCGCGCAAAGACCCGCCGATCCGGGCCGCTCGAAATCAGCGCGCCCTCGCGCAGTTCCGTCGTCCAGAGCGTCCCGCCCTCCAGACTCGTCGTCGAACTGCCCGGCACCGCCCGCACAAGAATGTCGAACCGCGAGCCCTCGGGCGATCCCGGCGGAATCAACGCCTCAACACTGACAACCGCCGTGTTCGGATCGTCGATCAACTCATCCGGCGTCATCCCCGCAAACGACCCCGAAGGCCGACCGATCCCCCGCCGCTCCATCATCTCCACGATCTCATTGCGAATCGGCAGCGGTATCTCCTTCGATCCCGTCCCGTTCAGCCCCACCACCAGCCCGTACCCCGTCGCAAGCGTCGGCTCCAGGCCCCCGATCCGGCACTCCGCGCCGATCGTGTTCCGCAGAATCTCCGGCACATCGCTCGGCACCGCCTCGGGCTGCGGCAACCGCACCGGCTTCTTGTTCCCGCTGCACCCCGCCCCCCCCCCCCCCGCCCAAATCACCCCCCCCGCCACGCACCACACCAGCGCCCGACGACAACCATCAACGATCACCGTTCGACTCATCAAACCACCATCTCCCGTGCATCCCGAGACGAAGCCGCCAGCACAACCTCACGCCGATCAGCGATAACACCATCCTAGCCCACGCCCCACCCAACGCCCCGGTCCCCCCTCAGACGCCCATCGCACGGCGCTGTTCCCCCTCAATCCCACAGAAGCGCCTCGCCCGGTCGCCGAAACCGAACGCTCGACAACGGAGCCCGCGCCTCGTTCAACCCCAGTCTCCGCGTCCACAAATCGAACATCTCCCCCATCTGCTCCGCCCGCGCGCCCTCGCCGCGCTGCCGCACGCCCGCGCGAGAGTCATACAGCCCCCCGTCACGCATCCCCCGAATCTGCGAGACCACCTTGGCCGCACGCTCCGGGAACTCCCTTCCGAGCCACTCCAGAAACACATCCTTGACCTGCCACGGGAGCCGCAGCATCACCCAGCCCGCCCCCGTCGCCCCGCGCTCCTTCGCCGCCTTCAGAATCGACGGCAACTCGCAGTCATTCAGCGCCGGGATCATCGGCGCCGCCATCACACTCACCGGAATCCCCGCATCCGCAAGCTGCCCGATCGCATCAAGCCGCGCCCCCGGTGCGCTCGCCCGCGGCTCCATCTTCGCAGACAGCCCCGCATCGAGCGTCGTCACGCTCACCGCCACGCGCACCGCGTCGCACGATGCCAGTTCACGCAACAAGTCAAGATCACGCAGAATCAACCGGTTCTTCGTGATGATCGACACCGGTTGTCTGCACGCGGCAAACAACTCCAGGATCCCCCGCGTGATGCGAAGCGACTTCTCCACCGGCTGATACGGGTCCGTAATCCCCGACATCATCACCGGATCACCATGCCAACTCGACCGGCCGAGTTCCTTCCGCAGAATCGCCGGCGCGTCCATCTTCGCGAAGATCTTCGTCTCGAAATCAAGCCCGCACGACAACCCGAATGTCTCGTGCGTCGGCCGCGCATAGCAGTACACGCACCCGTGCTCGCAACCCCGATACGCGTTCACGCTCCGCCCGAACGGGATGTCCGCCGACTCCACACGGTTGAGGATTGTCTTGGCGTTGTCGCGGAACACGCGCGTCGCCACCTGCACCCCATCCGGGTGCTCCACCATCAACTCGTCGAGATGCTCCCCAAGCACATCGAGCCGAATCGGCTCGAACCGGTTCGAAGGATTCACCTGCGCCCCGCGACCCCGCACCCGAC
>CALFMQ010000192.1 GCA_937879825.1 uncultured Phycisphaerales bacterium | reverse complement strand
CGTGCGTTGCGTGCTGCGCGATTGCGCCGGACCCACGACGGGTGGTTCTGTGGATGCCGCCGGGCGGATCGGGGCATCCGACCGAGCAGACCCGCTCGGCGATGACGCACCAGGCGCGGCTGATGGACCTCGGGGATGTGTGCGATGCGGATGGGGGTGCGGCGTGGCGGGAGCACCCGGGGCCGCTGGGCGAGACGCGGATGTTGCTCTTGGCGATGGAGCGGGGAGCGGAACTGGGGTGCGGGCGGGTGGTGTGGCCGGTGGTGTGCGGGCCCGATCTGGACGGGATGGCCGCGGCTGCGGAGACGGCGGAACTGGTGACGCGGCTGGGCTGGATCGCGTTCCCGGGTGGATCGCCCCGGATCGAGACGCCCCTGGCGGACCTGACGCCGGAACAGGTGGCGGAGCTGCTGGAGGATCTGCGGGTGCCGGCGGAGCTGCTGGGGGCTCCTGCGGGGGCATGAGCGGGGATGTTGGCGGGGGTCGGAGGATTTGAGTATATTATTCGGCTCGCTCGTCCGGTCGGTGGGCCGGTCCGGGCGTCCTCGAAATGACCCCAAGGCGATCTGAATGATCGCGGAGAAGCGCGATGTACGCGATTATCGAAGACAGCGGTACGCAGGTGCGGGCGAGCGTGGGCGATGTGCTGACGCTGGATATCCGCGAGTTGCCCGAGAAGGCCAAGAGCGTGACCTTTGACAAGGTGCTGATGGTCGGCGGCGACGCCTCGAAGTTCGGCACGCCCTATGTGAAGGGCGCGACCGTGACGGCGGATATCGTCGAGCGCGACTTCAAGGGCGAGAAGATCGACATCATCAAGTTCAAGCGCCGCAAGAACTACAAGCGGAAGACGGGCCATCGCCAGCGTCACATGACGGTGAAGGTGACCGCGATCAACGCGTGAGTGTTGGTCGAGATTGATTGCATGTACAAGCCCGGACGCGAGTCCGGGTTTTTTGTTTTTGACTGAGCCCCTCCCCTACCTCTCCGGCCCCCGAATGGGAATGGATTGGAGTGATGTGGCTCGCTGCGATCGCGTGATGCGACCCCCACCGGTGTGCTTCGCACGCCGACTCCCCCGCTGGGAGCGGGGAGTACGCCTCTGTTGACTCAGTTGTCGGCGAGTGGGCCGGAGCGGAAGCGGCCCGAGTTGATGGCGCGCGGGGTCTGTGCGGCGTCGACGATTCCGGCTGCGAACTCGGTGAATGCGTGGGTGCGTCGTTCGGAGCCGAAGCCGGCGGGGCGGAAGACGATGCCGAAGCCGACGGCGTCGGAAACGTTGTCGAAATCGAAGCCGGCCTCGACGGTCCACTGCGGGAAGCGCCGGGTGACTCGTGTTTCGAAGGTCTGGATCTTGTCGTCGTCGAGGTCGTAGGCGAACTCGGCGGTGAGGGCGTACTTGGTTGTGAGTTCGTAGCCGGCGCCCACGTTGATGCGGGTGGCCTCGATCGCGTCGAGTTCGCGGTATTCGACGAATGACCAGAAGCCGTCGC
>CALFMQ010000191.1 GCA_937879825.1 uncultured Phycisphaerales bacterium | reverse complement strand
GTTCATTGCAGATCTGGCTCTCGGCGACGGGCTCCATGATCGTGCTGGGCTCGCTCGTCAATCTGCTCGCGGTCGCGCTGACACGCCGCACGATGCGGGCCCATATGCGCGGCTCGGTGCGATCTGAACGCAAGCAGAAGAAGGGGAATCGCTCGCGCGTGTCGCGGACGGTCTCGGACGACCCGGTGTTCTGGCACGAGATGCGGACGAAGTGGGTCGGCAACAAGTGGGCCGCCGGCATCATGGGGCTGATCATCCTCGGCTTCCTCGGGTGGGTGTTTTATACCGCGTGGAGCAACCAAGAATGGGAAGCGTTGCACTACGCGATGCTTCTTATGCTGGGCATCGCGCAGCTGTTCATGGCGATGGTGTCGACCACATCGCGGATCGCGACGGAGCGCCAGAAGCGGACATGGGACGTGCTGATGACGACGCCCCTGCCGGCGTGGCGCATCGTGATGGGCAAACTGATTGCGGGCATCGTGCGCCTGATGCCCGTGCCGATCCTGTTGGCGGTGTACTTCTCGATCTTCTCGATCATCGGGCTTGTTCGTTGGTACACGACGATCGAGATCGTGTTCCTGATCTCGGCGTGGACGATCTTCCTGGCGGCGTCCGGGCTGTTCTGGAGTTCGATGTTCAAGCGACCGATCACGGCGTCGGTCGTGAACATGGTCACCGCCGCGGGGTTGTGGATGGGGGCGCCCCTCTTCACAGCGTTCGTGTTCGGCGCGCTGTTCCAGTGGCGCATCGAGGACATGATCCTGTTCCGGGTCGTTCTCGGGCTCAACCCTTTCTACATGATGTATGAGTCGCTCACGGGCGGGATCCCGGACTACTACTACGGCATGAACGGCGACTTCCCCGACACTTACGACTTCATGGATGAGTCGTTCTCGCCGCAGCTTTTCCTGCTGTTCGTCGTCGTCAGCGGGTTGGCGGCGCTGGCCACGGCGCTCGGATTGATGATCGCGACCAGCGTCCGGGCCCGGGCCCTCCCGCGGAAGGGATGACGGCTACAATCGCGGCATGCAAGTGATTGTCAACGGTAAACCGGAGATCGTCGAAGACAGCGCCACCGTGTCGCGCCTGCTCGAGGGCCACAACCTCGCCAAGTCGCCCTGCGCGGTGGAGGTGAATAAGGCGATCGTTCCCAAGAAGTCCCACGCCGACCACAAACTCCGCGAGGGCGACCGCGTGGAGATCGTCACGCTCGTGGGGGGCGGGTGACCATGAGCACCACACACGCGAGCGAGCCCGGCGTGAGCGTCTTCCGCATCGCGGGACGGGAGTTTACCTCGCGCCTGATCGTCGGCACGGGCAAGTACCGCGACTTCCCGACGATGCAACGGGCGCTGGACGCATCGGGCGCGGAGGTCGTCACCGTCGCGGTGCGGCGCGAGCGGCTGGTGAACGACCGGGGCGAGTCGCTGCTCGACTTCATCGACACCTCGCGTTACACGATCCTGCCGAACACGGCCGGGTGCTTCAGCGCGGAGGACGCGGTGCGCGTCTCGCGCCTCGGACGCGAGATTCTGGACCAGATCGGCAACCCGGGCGCCTCGTGGGTGAAACTGGAAGTGCTCGGCGACAAGAAGACGCTGCTGCCCGACCCGGTCGGCACGCTCGAGGCGTGCGAGCAGTTGGTGAAGGACGGCTTCCAGGTTCTGTGCTATACGAGCGACGACCCGATCATGGCACGCCGGCTGAAGGAAGCGGGCGCGGCGAGCGTGATGCCGGCGGGCTCGCCCATCGGCTCGGGGCAGGGCGTGCTGAATCGAAACAACATCGTGCTGTGCCTGGAGACGCTCAAGCACAACGATCCCGAGTATCCGGTGATCGTGGACGCGGGCGTCGGGTGCGCATCGGATGTATCGGTGGCGATGGAACTGGGCGCCGACGGCGTATTGCTCAATACGGCGATCGCGCACGCCTCGGATGCCGTGATGATGGCGCACGCGATGCGGCACGCGACTGTCGCGGGGCGGCAGTCGTATTTGGCGGGCCGGATTCCCAAGCGATTGCACGCCACCGCGTCCAGCCCGTGGGAGGGCACGATCTCCTACATCCCGGGAGAGTAGGGGCTCAGGCGGGGCGCACGCCTCGATAAAACATCTCGACGCGTTCGGACTGGGCGCGGCGGACCGAGTCGAGCGTGAGGCGGGGGATGCGCCAGCGGGACTGCTCCTGTGGCGTGTTGGAGCAGTGCTCGAGCATGCACTGGTACAGGAGTTTGAAGGCGTCACGCGGCTGGCGCATCTGATCGAGCGCATCGACGATGTCGGCGCGGGAGACCTCATCGTCGAACATATCGGCGAGACTCATCGCGGGTGCGTCGGCGGCGCGACAGGCGTTGAGGCGCGCGTTACAGAGGTCGTAGAGCGTGGCGCCGGTCCATGCGAGGCGCTCGATCATGTTCTGCTTGTCGAGCCGCGCTTCCTGGAAGAAGCCGGCACGCTCGCGGAAGAGTTCGTGGCGGAGCTCGATGGGCAGGAGCATTTTGAAGCCGATGCCCTCCTGCTGCAGGAACTTGTTGTTGAACATAGGCCAGACGACGGCGCGCATGCGCGCCGGGTCGCCCGAGATCAGCGTCGGCTCATCGAGCCGATCCATGAGGACCATCACGCCGCTGACGCCCATGCCCGCCATCGCGTGACGGAACTTGGCGAGCAGCGCGTATCGCGTATCGTCGGAGTCCGAGAAGGGGAGGACGGTGCGGTCACGGTCGCGCGGGTGGAGCATCTCCAGCGCCGCCGCTAGTTCTTCGGCGCCGCGCGGCACGCTTCGGAGTTGACGCGCCAGTCTTCGCCCGAGCCGCGACGATCGCCAGCGGTCCCAGAACGCCCATTTGAAGAGCGGGATGGCCCAGAGCGCGACAGCGACGCCGTAGGCGTACCACACCGCTTTGGCGGGCAGCGGGTCGGGCGTCCACTTGAGATGCGCGTACGCCACGGCCGCGGGCAGGATCCACCCGAACAGGCACGCGACGCGCCACCACAGTGCGACGGTGTTGCGCCGGACCTTCAGGCGCTTGCGCAGCGCTTTCATGCGCAGGCGCGTGTCCCCCGAGAGGTCGTAGAGCGCGGCGAGCAGGTACAGATCGCGGCGGGCGGAGATGGGGGCCGCGCGGGCCCGTTGATGGAGCTCGCGCGAGTTCTGCGCGATGAGCGCATCCACGAAAGGCGTGATGCCGGCGTGGAGGATGCCGTCGATGTGATCGACAAGGCGGATGCCCTCGAGCACGCTCAGGAGTTCGCCCGGCGTGGCGTCGCTCGGCGTCAGGCCCGCCCGCTCGGCGAGCCGGTCGAGGAAGGGGTTCAGATCGTCGTACGCCACAAGGAGCACGCGCCCGGATTGGACGGACTCGTTGTGCGCTCGGACGCGCTCGGCGATCTGCAATCGGATGGCGGTCTTGCCCGAGCCCTTCTCGCCGAACACGATGGCGGTCGACGGACGCGCGGGATCGCCCAGGATCTTCTCGAAATCGGGGTGCGCTGTTGTGTGGGATCCGAGGCGCGCAAAGACGGAGTCGTGGCGCGCTTCCTCGGCCCTGAACGGGTTCTCGGCGATCGACCAGTGATCCAGAAAGGTGCTGAGATTCATGCGTGTGCGTTCCGTGCGTGATCAGTGATCGACTCTGGTCCCGAGCAGCGGCGTGACCATCGCCAGCGCCCGCTCCATGGTAGCGCCATCCCTGGCCTCGAGATTCAGCCGCAGAAGCGGCTCGGTGTTGCTCTTGCGGACATTGCACCACCACCCGTCGGCATTGAAGCGGTCGAGCGTCACGCCGTCGAGGTAATCGATCTTCGCGCCGTCGCCGCACTGCTCTTCGAGGGCTGCCAGCGCGCCGTCCTTGTCTTCGACCTCGAAGTTGATCTCCCCGGATTGCGGGAAGCGCGCGACGGGCGCGATGATCTTGCTCATCGGTTTGCCCGCCTTCGCGTAGGCCGTGAGCAACACCGCCAGCGCGATCGCGCCGGAGTCGGCGTAGAAGTTGTCGCGGAAGTAGAAGTGGCCCGAGAGCTCGCCGCCGAACACGCCGTTGGTCTCGGCCAGATTGGCCTTCATGAACACATGGCCCACGCGGGATCGCACCGGCACGCCGCCGGCGCGCTCGATGTCCTGCTCGACGGATTTGCTCGAGCGCAGATCATAGACGACGGACGAGCCCTTGTTCGATGCGAGGAAATACGAGGCGAGGAACGCCGTGAGATGGTCGCACCCGACGACTCCCCCTGTCTCGTCGACGACCATCAGGCGATCGGCGTCGCCGTCGAAACAGACACCGAAATCGGCATGCTTCTCGACGACCAGTTTCTGCAGGTCGCGGAGGTTGGACGCGACGAGCGGGTTGGGCTCGTGCACGAAC